>JAHJRI010000185.1 GCA_018830885.1 bacterium
AAAATGACCGGTTGTTGCTCAAAAGATACCACGCATGAAACCATCCCTGGTGCTCCGGGAAAACGTCCTGTTTTCCCGGGTTTTAAGTCGCTATCCCCTTGACTCCACTGAAAACCGTGATTAACGGGTCCTGAAGTGCAAAATCCTAACCGGACAATGATGAAAAATAATAGATTGTTTTCGAATATTGACTCGGTGGGATTGGGAAAATCGTCCAGTTTCAGCCATTTTCCTGGGGAAACCGTTAACGTCACGCCCTCAAACAATGGGTTTAACCAGGGTAGCCCGGAAACAACATCCCCCGGCAGGGGCTCCTGTTTCAGAGCGATATGTGTCATAATAAGGATCCAGCGCCGGTAACGGATACCCCAACCGGAACAGCGCAGGCTAAAAACGGGGAATGACTCAATTTGGTCAGAAAATTGCAGCTAGACTATTATACCCTATGACCCATCCGAAAATATACGCCCTTTGAGACACAACGAAAGATGAATTAACCCGAGGAATAATGATGGAAGCACAGGAAAGTAAACGACTGGTCATGTTCGGTATCCATCGCAAAGGCCAGAAGGGGTTCAAAACAACGATCCGTAAAGATGCTGTGAGACGGGAAAAAGCAGCATCACCGCTGAACCCTGACGTGCGGCCCCTGAGCGGCTTGGAAAGAGACAGCCAGCGGGTGCACTGACTGAAACGATCGATTGGTTTTTTTAGACCCGTCTGCTGCACGGTTCCTGCATTTATTATGGTATTCCGGTTTCAACGGTTGAAAACGGGGGTGACAGTTTAAATAACAGGATAGCTCGTGTTTAGTGGAGGATCAGTGATGACAGAGAAAAACAGTCTGATAATCTATGAATATCTGAACCCGGACGGCGATCCGGATGTGTATATATGCGCGGGACATGTCGATTCCATGACCTTTCGGGAAGCCGTTCACCGGAAATTTTCCGTAAAGCCCCTTGTCGTCCAGCACCGCTGGCGTCGAACCAGGCGGATTGTGAAACGGGATGAGGAGAAAAAACGGGCCCGCGGTTATACCACCGATGTGACTTGTCTTTCCGAGGAGCCTGGTGCTCGTGCCGTGACAGTCGGTCTTTTATAGGGCTTCAGCCATATACCTGCTCCTTGAAATGCTTGCGGCAGACCGAGATATACCGGTCGTTGCCCCCAATCTCAATCTGGGAGCCTTCCCGCACCGCCTGGTTGTTCTTGTCCAGTCGCACGACCATGGTCGCTTTTTTCCCGCAATGACAGATGGTTTTCAGCTCCTTGAGTTCATCCGCCCAGGCCAGCAGGGCCTGACTCCCTTCGAACAGATTCCCCAGAAAATCGGTCCGCAATCCGAATGTCAGTACCGGAATATTCAATCGATCCGATACGTCGGTCAGTTGAAAGACCTGGTCCCTGGATAGAAACTGGGCTTCATCCACCAGCACGCAGTCAATTTTCTCTTTGTTGTTCTCGGTATCCGTTTTTTCGAACAGGTCATCCTCAGGGCCGAAAATATTGGCATCCGCCTCCAGCCCGATCCGGGATTTGATTTTACCGACCCCGAATCGGTCGTCGATGGCAGCCGTGAACAGCAGGGTTTTCATGCCCCGTTCCCGGTAGTTGTAGCTGGATTGAAGCAGTGAAGTGGTCTTCCCGGCATTCATCGTTGAATAGTAAAAGTATAGTTTTGCCATAGTCACTCATCCTGTTTACTGGGTTCAGCAGATAAAAGGTCACGGACTCAGTCGTTCGCGGCATGAACCGGATGCCGCATGGATTTTTGTTGCCTCCGTCGGCGTTTGTACTCCAGGCGCTTCATACGTGACCCGTACGGCACCTGTGGTTTCTTATGGGGTTTCGGTTTGCGGGTGGCTGATCGAATCAATGCCAGCAGCCGGTCCCGAGCGTCTTTTCTGTTTTGCCCCTGACTGCGATACCGCCGGGCGGTGATCGTCAGGACACCTTGCCGGCTGACCGCGTGGCCTGCGATCCGCATGAGACGGTTCTTGACGTCATCGGGCAGGGACGGGCTGTTTCTGACATCAAATCGGAGCTGAACAGCGGTTGCTACCTTGTTGACATTCTGTCCGCCCGGTCCGGAGGAACAGACAAAAGTCTCCTCAATCTCGTCTTCAGCCAGGGAAAGTTGATGGTCGATCCGAATCATACCAGCATCCAATCAGGGGTTCTCAAACCTTCGATGATATCCTGGCAGCTCTGCCCAGGATCGTCATCTTGCACATCGCACTGCCACCGGACCATGAACCGCCCGGGTAACTATTCACCTGTATACGCCCCAAAGGTATTGTGTTTCAAGAAACGCATGCATCCTCCTGGAGCTCCTGGAAGCCATCCATGGCTTCCAAGGTTCTTGAAACATAATACCTTCGGGGCTGAGTGGAAATTGAGCTGAATAGATACCCGCCCGGTTTGATTTCATCCCCCGCCGGGGATCGGCAGACGGATGAGGGTCAGCATTCAGCCCATGATGCGGGTCATTTCATCCGCATCAAATACCGGCCATGTCACCGGTTGTCCCGACGTTTCTGCCAGGATGCCGCAGCCTGGACCCAGGACCTTTCCGATGCGGGTAACCGGGATGTCCGCCGCTGCCAGATCCTGGATCAGCCTGTCACAACCGCCCTCCCGGCAGCAGATGAGGAGGCTGCCGGAACCGATCAGACCCAGCGGATCGAGCTGGAAAACGTGGCACATCCTGCGCGTCAGATCGAAAACGGGAATGCGATCCATCGCGATGGAAAACTGATGGCCACCGGCCTGGCTCAGCTCTTCCAGGGCCGTTGCCACCCCGCCCTCTGTCACATCGTGCATGGCACTGACACTCGGGTGACGGGATGCAATGGCCGCTTCTCCGGTGATACTGATCTGATCAAGAAAGGTTTTCCCGGCTGCAAGGTCATCCGCAGACAAGCCCCGGTCCAGCAACTGACGTTCAAATTCCCGGGCCAGGATCGACGTCCCCTCCACGGAAACCCCTTTTGTCATCAGAATCTGGTCCCCCTCCAGCATATTTCTCTTGTCGATCAGGGCCGATTTCAGCACGGTTCCGGCGATCATACCCGTAATGACAGGACGGGTGACCGCATCTGTAATTTCCGTATGGCCACCACAAAGGGTCAGTCCCTGTTCCCGACAACACGCCCGTAGTTCCTCCATAACACCTGTAATCTCCGCCGGTGTCACACCGGGTGGAAACAGGAGCGTGGATAGAAACCAGCGGGGCAGCGCTCCGGATGTACTGACGTCATTGGCATTAACGATGACCGCGTACCGTGCAGCAGCTTCAGAAACAAAGGTAATCGGATCTGATTTGAGGATCAGCACCTCGTCGTCCATGATATTGACTGCGGCCGTATCCTCACCGACACCAGGGGGGATAAGGAGTGACGGATCCGGATCGCCAAGGGTTTCCAGAAACCGATTCAAAAACCGATTGGGAAGTTTTCCGCCGGTAAGGGGCAGGTGAAATTCGATCAATTCCCGCAGATCGCCCAGACGGGTCAGCGTGTGATCCTGCCCCCAGGCTGAGGATTCCCGCTGGTTATCCGGGTCCTGCAGCAGAACGGTTGTCAGGCCGGCCGCGTTACCTGCCTCGATATCGAAACGATAATCCCCCACCAGCCAGGTCTCGGTTTTCCGGACCCCCAGCCGTGCAAGCGCCAGATAGACCCCTTCAGGGCTGGGCTTCGGCATCACGGTGTCCTCCCTGGAGATGACCACATCAAAGTCAGGCAGACAGAGCTGCCCGAAGTTTTCAAGGGCCCTGGTGATCGGCGGAAGCGCATTTCTGGTAATAATCCCGATGGCAACACCCCTGGTCCGCAGCCATAAGAGCAGTTCCTGGGCCCCGTCATTTGGAATCGACAGCCGGGCGGCGGTCATCTCCGCCTGGTCCAGTATCTCGATCACCCGTGCTTTCTCATCGGGACTGCTGATGGTTTCGATGTACTCCAGGATCGCCATGTGCGGCGGGCAATTCATGGCTTGCTTGATTGCCCCGAAGTCCAGTGCTCCCGGCCGGGTGAGGGTGCCGTCAAAATCGAACAGCACCGCTTTGATGTGATGATGACCCTTTTTTTGATTGACCTGTCCCATGCTACCCATGCTGTTGAATCCAAAACCCCTGTCCGGAAATGGTCCCTGTCCTGTCTGGTCGGTGGCAGATTATCACTGCAGCGTCCAGTCTGCCAAGGGGAAAACCGCAGGAAGAAAACCCAGGCGGTGTTGCCGGTGGGATGATATATGTTGCGGAACCGGGACCGGATCCCTGGAATCTCTGCAGGAGGGTGTGCCAAAATCAGGTGGGTAGTTCGTCACACCCGCGCAGGCGGGTGTCCAGATGTGTAAACGGTGAAATACACCTGGATGCCCACCTCCGTGGGCATGACGGGAGAGAAACAGCTCTTTTTTGTTGAAACGATATTCGAAATTACCCACATGTTTTTGGGGCACCCCTGCAGAATCGGGTTCTAGGATTTCGGCGTCTTATCCGGCGGTCCGGACATGGATTTTTTATATTTCTGGTACCACTCCTTATCGCCATAGATTAATTCAGCGCAATCGGGACAGATGCCGTGACTGAAGAGTATGTCACTGTGCTCTTCAATATAGACCTCCAGTTGATTCCAGTACCCCTTATCATCCCGGATTTTTTTGCAGGAAGCACAGATCGGCAGCAGTCCGCTGAGTTTTTCCACATTGTCCAACGCTTCCTGAAGCTTGAGATTGGTCTCCTGTAGTGCCGTATTCAAAACACGGAGCTTCTGCATGTCGTCAAAGCGCACCATGGCAATGGTTACCGCGCGATCGATGTCGGGCAGACGCGGGGGTTTTGTCAGATAGGCCCCGGCACCCGCATCTCCCGCTTCCTGGACAATCTTTATCTGCTGATAGGCGGTCAGCATGACGACCGGGGTCGGACAGGTTTTCATGATCTGCCGGGTTGCTTCAATTCCATTCATCTCAGGCATTTCGATGTCCATCAGTACGACATCCGGGTGCAGGGTCTGCACCATCTCAACTGCCTGCCTGCCGTTCGCAGCCTGGCCGGCAACTTTATACCGGGTGCCGTCGAGCCGGCCGAAGATCATTTCACTGACCATGGGGTCGTCGTCGACGACAAGTACCCGAATGTCGTTATCTGTTTTCATCCATTCGTTACAGCTGGGGTTTAAATCGGATAATGGTCAACGCCCCCTCATCATTGCTGAGGGTCAGGGAACCTCCCAGACCATTGGTGACGATGGTCCTTGTGAGATACATCCCGGTGTTGAATGATTCCAGGGAGACCACCGCCTCGGGAAAACCCGGACCGTCATTATGGTAGCGGAACACCACCTCCCCCCCGGAACGGGATATGTGGACAGTGATTCTGGCCGAATTCCGGTTATTAAACGCGTGTTTGATCGAGTTGGTGGTCAGTTCATTGATGACCATCCCCAGATTGCTGGCTTGTTTCGGAGATATCAGGATCGTATCATCCCCCGTAATCTCGGTCTTGATCTGTTTGTCCATCGGCAGTGCCTGCAGGCAACTGTGAATGATGCGGCTGGTCAGCTCACACAGGGGCAGCGCTGCCCATCTGGCTTCGGACAGCATCTCATGCACCGTCACCATCCCCTCAATCCGGTGAATCAGGTTCTCCAGAGTCAGGTGGTACTCCATCTCATTGCCAGCCTTCTTGACAAATCTCCGGGTTGCGTAAAGCAACCCGATGATGCCCGCCAGGTTGTTTTTGACCCGGTGGTTCACCTCTCTGAGCAACAGCGCCCGGGTTTCGGCATCTATCCGCGTCTGTTCATGGAGCCGGTGCAACTCCTCCTCTGCTTCGCGGCGGTCTGTAAACTCCTCCATGATGGCCAGGACACCGGTCACCCTTTTTTCCGTATCAAGGAGCGGCGTGAGGTAGTAGCGCAGATAGACCGCCCTTTCCCATTTGGAGACATAGGCCCTCTCAAACACGCCTCCTTTCCCGGTGTCCAGACAATCTCTAAAATCACCGGCAATTCCTGTTGCCACCATCTGGGGAAGTGTCAGCACATTGATCCGGCGTGTCTGCTCTTCTGAAGGCGACCCCAGGATCTCCAGCAGCCTCGAATTGATCTCGATAATCTGCCCTTCCCGGTTGAAGGTCAGAATCCCGACAGGGGCGGTTTCCACCAGTAACCGGTATCGCTCTTCACTCTCCCTGAGTGCTCGCTCTGCATTTTTCTGTTCCGGCAGATCCTTGACAACCGCCCATTGATCTTCCCCGGATGTCAGGTCGTTTTCATACTGGCGTTGGAGATACTGCAGGGTACGGAGATGCTTGAGACTGAAAAACAGCCACAGCATGGCCGCAATTAAAAAAAAGCTGGCCATCGCGGCGTGAAGCGGGAGTTCCGAAAGGGCAGCCCATGCTTTCACTTCAGGGTGCCTGAAAGCCAGTGTAACGGCAACAAAGCTCGACAGCAGTGCCAGAAAAGCGACGCCATAGAACAGAATCCATGGCCGCATCGTTTTTTCTGCAGACAGGGACACGGAGGACCGGGTGAGCTGATCGGGAACAGGTTTCATTTCCGGGAATCGAGGAACAGTTTTTTCGGTGCGAGCTGATTTCTATCAGATCTGACCCACAAGCGCGTATTACTTCCTTCCTAATTTATACTATGGTATGCTATTGAGTCAAAAATGGGGATGACGCAAGTCCTGGTTTCCTTTCTTTAGGTGATTTCGTCCCTGTTACGTTCCAGCATCCTGGTTTCTGCAGCAGTAACTGTTGACCACCGGTAGCGATCCAAGGGATCCGGGACCTGGCTGCATATGAGCGCATTCTCGACGACCATCCATGTTCGAAGCTGCGAGGGCGGCCATTGACATCACCGTCTCAGATCGCTGCAACCCCCTGCTGTAAGGGCTGAAATCGGGTCCAACATGCAATGAAAGTCAAAACAGAAAGGACGATAGGCACATGGACTACCAGACAGATTTTTTGATCATCGGCAGCGGGATTGCCGGGCTGAGTTTTGCACTCAGAGTCGCCGAGCATGGCGATGTCGCTCTGATCACCAAGAAAGAGGCCATGGAGAGCAACACCAACAAAGCCCAGGGCGGGATCGCATCCGTCTTTGGTGAGGTTGACTCTTTCGATCTGCATATCCAGGACACCCTGGCGGCTGGTGATGGTATCTGCCACCGGGATATCGTGGAAATGGTGGTCAGGGAAGGACCGGCAAGAATTGAAGAGTTGATGCGGCTGGGGGTCGGGTTCAACATCGCCGATCTCCATTCGGACATCCATACCGGGGCCAATCTCGAGCTGGGACGGGAAGGCGGTCACTCCCAGAACCGGATTGTGCATGCTTCCGACATGACCGGTAAAGAGGTCGAGCGTGTCCTGCTCAAACGGGTCAGAAACCATCCCCGGATCACCCTTTATGAAAACCACATCGCCATTGATCTCATCACCTACTCGACCCGCATGAAAAGGGGGATGATGATCGCAACCCATGAGGACTCCTGCTGTGGCGCCTATGTTCTGGATCGGAAGACCCGGCAGGTCAAGACATTCAGCAGCCGGATCACCCTGCTGGCCACAGGTGGTGCCGGTAAGGTCTACCTCTATACCAGTAACCCCGATATTGCCACGGGAGACGGCATCGCCATGGGTTACCGGGCGGGAACCACGGTTGCAAATCTCGAATTTGTACAGTTCCATCCCACCTGTCTGTACCATCCGGATGCGAAAAACTTTCTCATTTCAGAAGCCGTCCGAGGCGAGGGCGCCATCCTGATCAATGCCGCGGGTGAAGCCTTCATGCAGAAATACGATCCCCAGAAAGATCTGGCCTGCCGGGATGTGGTGGCTCGCGCCATTGACAGCGAACTGAAGGAGAGTGGTGATGAATCCGTATTCCTTGACATTTCCCACAAGGATCCGGAAATGATTACCCACCGTTTTCCCAACCTGCATCGCAAATGCCTGGAATTCGGGATCGATATGACCCGTGAACCGATTCCGGTCGTCCCGGCGGCCCACTACATGTGTGGCGGCGTGGTCACCGATAACTGCGGCCGGACGGATATCAACCGTCTCTATGCCATTGGAGAAACAGCCTGCACCGGTCTGCACGGTGCCAACCGTCTGGCCAGCAACTCCCTGCTGGAGGCGCTGGTTTATGCTGAAACCGCATCCAGACAGGCCATCCAGGACCTGGAAGCGAACCGGACCCATCAGGACCCCGCATCGCCCCCGTGGGACTTCGTCGGCACGACGGACAGTGACGAACGGATTGTGGTCTCCCACAACTGGGACGAAATTCGGCGACTGATGTGGAATTATGTCGGGATTGTCCGTTCCGATAAACGACTGATTCGGGCAGAGAGACGCATACAGAATATCCAGGCTGAAATCAAGGAGTACTACTGGGATTTCAAGGTCACGGCAAACCTGATCGAACTCCGGAACATCGCCATGGTGGCCGAACTGATCGTCCAGTCTGCCCTCCACCGGAAGGAGAGCCGGGGACTGCACTACAATATCGGCTACCCTCAAAAAAATGATGCCCGCTGGCAGAAGGATACGATCCTGAGACGCTCCTTCGTGGGGTAGCAGCTCTCCTCAGGCCGGATCGCAAGAAAAACCGGACCCATGGGCCCGGCTTCAGGCGGCGAGCATGGCAATCGCCATCCCGATTTCCTCCTTCACAAGACCACTGGCCTGGGGAAGAAAGCCCTGCAGGGCACTCTCCGCTTCGGGGCCCCCCAGACGCCCGAGTGCCCAGGCGATCATGCCCAGGGTCCGTTCATCCTCGTTTTCCCCAAACGCCTGAATCAGGTGGGGTACATATTTCCTGTCCAGCGTGTTCCCGATGGCCCTGGCCACATTCATCTTCCAGAGCCAGATATTCTTGCTCGGAATATAGAACATGTGGGGCCAGATATGGGTTTCAAAATAGGGGACATCCATCAGCAGCAGGCGGGTCAGGTCGAAAAACGGCGCCTTGGCGGCCACCCGCTGGTTCGGCTGCAGTTTCCGGGCTCTGGCAGGGACATTGCGTGGACAGACGTTCTGGCAGTGATCACAGCCGAAAACCCACAGGCCCATGGGTTCGCGCCAGGCCAACGGGGTAATTTCCCGGGCGTAGTAGGTCAGAAAGGAGATGCAGTGCCTGGGTTCGAGCTTGTTGGGAGACTTGATGGCATGGGTCGGACAGGCCACAATACAGGCATTTTTGCACCAGTCCGGGCAATCCACCGCAATGGTTCCGCCGTCCGGTGTAAATTCCTGGTCAACCACAATCGCAATGGGCAGCACCCAGGAGCTTTTGGCCGCCAGTTGATGGGAGTAAAAAAAGTTGTTTTTCCCGAAGGATCCCAGTCCGGCCCTGGCGGCAGACAGTCGGTGGGGAATATTGAACGGCACCTTGGAGTCGATGCCGTTATCCCGCAGGTAGGACCGGAATGCTTTGATTCTCAGGGACAGCCCATCCCGGGTGACCCGGTCGTCATCCATATAGCAGCGCCCAAAATGGGCTTCCATCTCCGGGGGAAAGGATTCCCTGAAATATTCATCCACCAGGACAATAACCGATTTGGCATCCGGCAGCACGGACTTCGGGTCGGTACCACCCTCCAGGTCGAGGAGTGAGATGGGTTTTCCATAGGCATCCCGACGGGAGCTCAGAATCTCCTTCTGGGATTCAAAAGGATCCGCGGTTGTAAATCCGATGCTTTGGAAGCCCAGTTCGGTTGCCCGCTCGATAACATCCGTCTTGGTAATCATGGGGGGTCTCTCTCTTTTTCACGTTTTTTGATTGGCCGGAGAAGGTTGTACGGACTGTTTCCGGACGATCCCGGCAGCTTTATCGAACTGTTGATTCTGTTGTTTTTTTCTCAACCTGTCAACCAGACCCCCTTTTTGCGGGCGCCTGTGATGCAGATGACAGCGGATCTTGGGGTGCACCAAAAACATGTGGGTATGTGATCATAACCGCTTCAAGAGGTTATTTATTCAGAAAAACGCATGAATCCATCCTTGGAGCTCCTGGAATCCATCCCTGGCTTCCAAGGTTTTCTGAACAAACAACCTCTTTC
>JAHJRI010000186.1 GCA_018830885.1 bacterium
GTATCATCACTGTATATCCCGGTCGCCTTCAGATACAGGCGGTGATCGTCTGCCAGACTCGGATCATTGGGTGTGACAATAACCGATGAGAGCGTCGCTGCACTGACAACAAGGGTTGTGGTCCCACTGATTGTTCCAATACTTGCCGTTATTGTCGCAGTGCCGGCACTGTTGGCTTTTGCCTGGATCGACTCGCTGCCATTGCTTCTTTCCATTGACACCACCGCGTCATCGGAGGATGTCCAGTAGACCGAGTCCGTCAGGTCCCGGGTCGATTTGTCGGAGTAGATACCCGTAGCGATGACGATCAGCCTGGTTCCGTTGGCAATGGTTTTGTTGATCGGTGACACTTCCAGGGTGGCCAGGGTAGCTGCGCCAACCACGGTCAGGGTAAAACTTTTGGTGGTGCCGCTGCAGGTTGCGCTGATGGTGGTTGTTCCAGCACCTAGCGCCGAGAGCAGCCCCCGGGTGGAGGCGCTGAAGGAGGCCACAGCGCTGTTGGAAGAGGTCCAGGTTGCTTCACTGGAACAATCCACGGAGGTTGAGTTGGTATACAGCTTGGCAGCGGAAAGTTGTACGATCTGCCCGGCGTTCATGGAGGTCGTGGTTGGCGTAATTCTGATCGTGGCGACCGTTACCGCGTTATCATCCTCTTCCACGGACCTGCATCCTGAGAACAGGATGGCGACACAACAAAGCATGAAAAGCAGCTGGGAACAAGTTTTCAGTCGTTTTTTCATTTTCGGGCTTTAAGCAGTGTTACCAGGTATATTTAAGATTCAAACCCACTTCGCGATAAGCAACATAGGGTTTCAGTTGAAACCCGGTGGCATCAGGAAAACGATAATTGGCGCTTTCGACGTCCTTGTCTGTGAAATTCTGCCACAACAGATAAGATTCAAACCCCAGGGCAATCAGTGTGACACCATCAAAGATATTGGCGTTGGCGATATGGCTTGACATCTCGGTGCGATTACTGGCGATCTTGCTCTGGATATTGGCGATTTCTGATTCTGACGTGGTGCTCTGGTATTGGGCTTTCAGATCATCATTTTCATTGGAGAGATCATCATATTGCCGGAGTTCATTCTGAGACTGCCAGTACGAAAGCAGGGCGACGCTGATGGCAGAGGCGTGCATCCACTTGTCAGCGATGATGGGGCCGCTCTCTGTTGTGGTGGAAACATCGTTGGCCCTGGTTACCGGTGTTCCGTCCGGTGTCCAGAAAAATATGTTGTAGACTTCCCAGCCAACACCCACCAAAGCCAGGGCTGTCCATAAATTGGCGTTTTGGGTGTAGAGTTTCATCTGGCTGCGATTGTTTTCCAGTTCGGCATTAATCAGGGACACCTGGGCGTCTGTCTGACTTGTGCTGTACTGACTTTGAAGCTCACTCTCCCTGTCTTTTGCATCCTGGTATTTCTCGTTTTCGGACTGCACCTGCCAGGCTGATGCCAGGGTCAGGCTGATGGCTGATGCGTGCATCAGCCAGTTGGTCGGTTTGTCCTCCCTGGGTTCTTCCAGGGTTGGCTGAGCCGCTTCAGCTCCCTGTTGCACCGGTTCCGTCACGGGTCTTGGCTGGATATAGGAAAACACATAGGGAGACTGGTCACCGTTATTACGGGTGTTCTCTTCGAAATCGGTGTCTTTTGGTGTTGCTTGGGCGGCAATCTGATACAGACCTTCGGTTAATTCCTGAGGAACGCGTATCACCGTTTCCAACTCTTTTTTTGAACCCGCGGTCAGATTTTCAATCCGGTCTATCTGAGGGATTTTCACCGTTTTTCCCGATCTGTTTTTCAGGGTGTAGGCAACTGCAATATCCTTTGCATCCTTGCTGCCGGTATTGCTCAGCCTGGATTTGACAGTAATCGTCTCTCCTGGTTTCAATGCCTGTTCCCGGTCTTCTATCTCCAGAACCAGTGCAAGGTCGATCAAAGATGGAATGATGGTCAACCGGGTTTTAAAAACAATACTGTTATTGTCCATCGTTTTTTCCAGTCGGCTGTCGTCGAGTTCCAGGCTGGCAATCAGCTGGTAATCGCCTTTCGGAAACGTCTCAGACAGTTGAAATTCACGCGTGACAATCAACGGGGCCTGACCTTTTTGCATGGAGGGAAACGGGTCCTCTTCTGACAGGCGGATGACTTCTCCGTTCGACCCTTGCAACTGGTAAGTCACTTTACCCGGGGTGCCAGGGCTGTTGCCGTTGTTTTCGACCCTGAACCGGAAGGAAAAAGATTGACCGGCAATGATGGTCGGCGGTGTCGGTTCCTGTTCGATTGCCAATGCCAGATCGGTGAAAGGAGGCGTATAGTTGAAAACAAAACCCGATGCAACCGTGTTGTTTTTACTGTCATGTTCAACTGTTTTGGGAGCTATCCGGATACGTGCCATCACCTGATAGGAACCTTCAGAGATATCGGCCGGAATTGACAGTTGCTTCTTCCAGGTTGTTTTAACATTCCCTTTTGACACCGGGGCTATTTTGTCCGGTGATTGCAGATCGATCTTTTGGCCGTCTCTGCTTTCCAGAAAGTAATCCACTTCGAATGGAGGGCTGTCTTTGAATCCCTTGTTCCTGACGCCCAGATCCAGATCGATTTTCTGTTGCGCCTGGATGGGCATGGACGCGATGCGGGTCTCAAACCCGATTTCCAGATCGGGAACAGGCGGTATGATCGAAATCCCCAGCTCAGTCTGAACCCGATTGTTTTCAAATGTGACTTCACCTTTTCCGGATGTCTGTTCAATGTTGGCGATCAGCTGATATTTACCGGGAACGACACCTTCCGGGATAACGATCTCTTTTTCCCAGCTGGTGGATGACTTATCAGGATTGAGTGCCTGAAAACGGTCAAAGGATGGAATATCGAATATCATTCCCTGGTCGTGTTTCAACTGGTAAAAAACCTTGTAGGGCTCGCTCTGTTTCTTCCCCAGGTTCGTCGCGATAAAGGCGAAGCGGATGGACTGCCCTGGTTGAAGATCGTCTCTGGTGAAGTCTCCTGACACGGCAATCGCCAGATCTGACAATCCGGCCAGCCTCCTTTTTTCCGCTTCCGCCATGAGGCCGTCCAGTGTAACGATCTGTCTGGTGATGATCTGGGTTTCCTCCGGGGTGTTTTCTTCCTGCTGCAATTGGACGTATTGGTCTTTCGTATTTTTGATGGTCGACATATCCAGGGTGGTTGCCAGAACCAGGGTCAGTGCAGCCAGGTCATCCAGCAGCTGTTTCTTCTTGAGATCTGCCTGGGCCTGTTCGACAAACAGCTGTTTTGCCTGGTTGTACTGTTTCATTCCATGGCGGCTCAGCCCAAGATAGTATTTGACCATGGGATAGTCCTGGGACAGCGAGTACAGGGACTGAAATGCCGACAGGGCTTCCACATATTTCTCTTTTTCCAGCAGGGAGATTCCCAGTCGGGAGAACTCATCTGCCAGGTAGGCCTCTTCTGATTTTGTCGTCAGGGTACTTTCCCCCTGCCTGACCGATGTTTTCAGCTCCTGGTTGAGGGCGATGCGTGCGGACAGTGAGATCCGGTTCAAAGATGAATTCAGCACTTTCAGCGCAGCCTTGATATCCCCCTGCTCATGGTAAACCTTTGACAGCGAGAGGGACAGATTGAGGTTTTCCGGCTCCTTCGACAATTGTCCGGACAATGCCTGGGCCACGGATTCCGATTTGCCCTCAGCAATATAAAGTGAGATGAGACGGTCCCGGGAACTGATATCCAGTGTTGTCAGCTCTTCTGCCCGCTTGAGGCTGGCCTCCTTTTCCAGCGTGGCATCGCTGATGGTCACCAGCAGGGCAGGGTCCGTCTGGATCGATTGAAACTCATCCAGTTGCACCCCTTCCAGCAGTTCGGAAACAGATGCTTCAACCACAGGCGGGGGTTTGGGTATGCCGGTGGATATAAGGGATAACGCTCCCTCTCCATCGGCATTCACAGCGGCAATCTGGTAGTAGTAGGTCTGGTTGTTCTCAAGACCGGTATGCTCGAACTGATTCCCCTGCAGGGTAATCCGGTTACCTGCGGAAGGCTCCAGATCCGGGGAGGTGCCCCAATACAGATGGTATTCCACTGCGTTTTCGACACTGGTCCAGCTTAACAGCAGTTTGCCGTCGCCTGCGATAAAGGACAGCTGAGGTGTTTTCCGGGGCGGCACAACAGGAATGCCTGAGACCGGTTTGGAGGGGGTGGATGGTTTTCCTTCAGCCAGTAGACGCTTTTCTTCAGGAGAAACGGGTTCCAGCACGGCGTTTTGAAAGCGCTCCGTTGCCAGCAGTTGCATCCTTTTATTCGCCGGCCCCAGAACAATGACCCGTTTTTTCGTTCGGGCGGGGGCTGCGACCGTTTCCGGTGCCTCCTCGGTGATTTCGATCTGGGTTTCTTCTGCGGTCATCACCCGGCGGGTGCTGATCTGGAGATACCTGGAGGAGTAATCGAGCAACCCGATATACGCCTTGCCATAGATATTCACTGAGATGGAAACATATTCGTTTTTGAGCATGATGCCCGGCGAGAAGGATATCCTGAACGAACCGGTCTGTTTTGCCCTGATGACAGGAAGCTCCGATCCTCTCCAACGCTTGTATTTCCCAATTTTGAAAATGATGATACTTGTCAGGTCACGGTCTTCTGGTGTGTCGTTGGTGACATCAAAATAGGCATGAAACAGCTGCGCGTCTCCATCCCACTCCAACTGAATCGGTGAAATCCGTATCAGACTTTCCTGTTGCCCGAACGTGTTGATCCCAATAAACAAAAATAGAATCAAGCAGGCGGGTAATCTAAAAAGAAGTGTTCGGAAATTCAAAATGGCCTCGTATCAGTTTTGGAAACCAGCGACCAGGAAAACAGGGTTAAATCCGATTGGCTTTCCCAAACAGATTCGATACAAATTTGAATTCTTCACAATAGATAAAATACAAAAACCCGGTTTCCCCGGATGGGTGCTCATGATATTGAGTTATCAATGATCCGGGGGTTGCATTGGCCATCCGCCCCCGCTCGATGCCAGATCCCTGAGGATTTAATGGAAATGTATCTCGTGAAAGGATCAGCAGTTAGAATGAGCGATCGTATGGCAGCTTTGAAAAACGCGATACGATTCCTGGATGTCATTTCCAAAACCATGGTGTTGTCAAGGTTATCCCGCTGTACAACTTTAATTAGACGTTATTGATTCTTAAGTCAAACAAAAATTTGGGAAGGTTGACATGGGCCAGAGAAAATGAAATAACATGGTAGAATTTTTGCTTTGCCAGGCTATCTGACTGACGCTGCTTTCATTTCTTTTCCAGTGGCTGATTCACCAGGGGCCAGAATTCTGGCGCGGACCAGCTATCTGGATGTTCGGGATTTGTAACCAGGCACCCCTTTTTCTGAGCAGAAGTTGGGGCCTGCGTATGATTGAGGTTGCTATACACACAGCGAAGAACATCAGGAATGAGTTCAATGACACACAGGTCTCAGCTTCTTTAACTGAACCGGAACAGATGCCTGGATTTTTCCAGGGCTTCTTCAGGGTTGAAGGGGGCACTGGAGAAGAATGGAACATTCAAAGGTTTGTTTCTCAGTACTTTCCATGTTTTAAGATACTAAAATATAATAAATATTTAGATTGATTGGTGGAAGCCAGCCTAACCATCCTGCTTCATCTTTTCCAGGATTTCAGAGAACACCTTTTCCCACTGATCCCTGGGGACCCGGCAGGAACCGACCTTATCATGACCGCCCCCGCCATATTCAAACATGAGCTTTCCCACATTTGTGCGGCTTGTGCGATTAAGGATACTGTGTCCACAGGAAAAAGAAACGTTTTCCCTGTGTTCATCCCATTCAAGTCTGATTTCGATGTTCTGATCGGGGTGGCTGGCAAACACAATAAATCGGTTGCCACAATAGACAGTCTCCTCCTCCAGCAGGTTCGTTATGACAACGTTTCTGTCGTTATAACAACATCGGCGTAACATATCCTTGAACAGAATCTGCTGTTCATTATAACGGTCGGCTCTCTCCTGCACGTCTGGTATCTGAAGGATTTCGTCAATGGTTTTGGTCCGGCAGTAGTTTATGATATTCAGAAAGAACGTTTCATTTGAAATGCTGTAATCATCCATCTGGGTCAGACCGGTGCGGGGGTCGATGATAAACGCCAGCAATATCCAGTCCTCTGCCAGCAAAATCTCGTCCAGGGTCAGATCTGCAGAATCCACTTTGTTGACAGCATCCATCAGAGGCAGGAAACGCTTGCCAAAGGTTTTTACCCCCCCGTAGTAGTCCCAGATTACCTGTGCTGCACTGGGCGCCGAGCGGGACTCACCTTCAAAATGCATCTTTTGAACTTCAAGTCGTTCTCCCTCGCTGGAGTGATGATCAAACCAGATACCGCACCCGTCTGCATAGGGCACATTGGCAAGTATGTCGTTTTTCGATACCGCAACTTTCCCCGCTTGAACATCCCTGGGATGAACATAAAAGTACTCATCAACCAACCCTTTTTCAGTCAGTAGTGCAGCGCAGGCCAGGCCGTCGAAATCAGCGCGGGTTACCAGTCTCATTGGGCTTTCTCCTTTAAATAGAATTTGAACATCAACAAATGAATCGGTCCCCTTGGGTGCCACATATATCCCGGACCCCTCCAGTGGGTTGGATATTTGACTTTTCCTGCCTCGACGAGCACTTGGAGACCATGCATGTGGTTTTAGCTTGCGATCCTCAGAATGATAATGGTTTGAGGGATAGTAACAGGCAAAATTACATGTTCTGGAATGACTTTCCCATGGAACTGTAATCTGCCCCTTCGGCAACCATCTGGGGTATTTTGGAACTGAAATATTTATATACATATTGGGTTCGGCGCAGGATATTCCTGGCCATGGTCTGTGCGTAACGACCTCCCTCCGTTTCATATCGCAAGGTCTTTTGACCGAGATTCAGCAGCATATCCCCATTCAGCTTCTGAAAAAACCGGAACCGCATCTCATAGAAATCCATGCTATATTTTAAAAAATGCTCACTTTTCAAGGGGGTCAGATACCGGGTCTTTTCCTTTCGCTGCCATCCGAATTGCTTGGAAAGACCTTTAATTTTCATCTCCTCGGTCAGCAGGTCACTGTTACCGAAATCGATGGCCAGGATCAGATTCTGATTTTTTGAATTGTACCGGATAAGATAGTTATTGGGGTTGCGGTCTTCATCACAGAATATCCACCGATTGATCATATCCAACAACAGCTGTTCCTTCAATTCTGAATAGACGGTATAATTAGCTCCCGACAGCTGTTCCGCTTTCAGGATCATTTTTGTGGCCCTGAACAGGGTGCCGTTGATTTTGGTTAGAATAACCGGAACGGACAGCGTCTGGGTGAAGAAATCGATGAAGTATACGATCATCGCCATTTCCGTCATGATTTGATCATTTCCTCGAATCGCCTTTACCAGCCATTTACTGTCGGGATCGTCCACTTCGGCAGCCCCATGGTAATCTCTGATCTCTGCAAAAAACGGTATGCTCATGTGTTCATCGATCCGCAGAAAGTCATCTTTTGTATATAGCTCCAGCAACTCTTCAAAACTCTTATCATAACATAAAAGCTTTATCATATCATTATCATAAACAAATTTCTTAAGATCTGTATAGTCAAAATAGCCCATTCCACCTCGCTGGTGTCTTTTCCGTTCAATCATCGACCCTGTTCAATCGACCATTTAACGGCTTACAGTTTCGGAAGCGTCGTTTCCGGACTGAAAATCAACCCTGAATAAGAAGCTTGCACCTAAAAACTGGATGTTTGTTTTAGTGATGGCTCGATTATACTGTAACAACCAGGATTTTCAACTCTTTCTTTGTCACACAAGGGTTCATACCCTGCGTTTAGCAAAACAAAAAGAGGTCCGGTTGCAGCTGGAAAGCGGAGTCAAGCTGACATTGATGCAGCCGAATGCGGGAATCAAGCGGTTGGGGATTGAATGATGCCCATGAAGCCTGCTGAGAAAAGAGAAGAGGCCAGCCTTCCGAAAAGGGGTGGAGACCCCGGACGAAACGGCTGACCAGCGGAGGGAGTTATTCTTTTATGGCCTTCTGCCAGTTGATCAGCTCCTGTGTGTATTTCTTTTCCAGTTTCAATCTCTTGTAAACCCTGAACAGATAAGGGGTCATCTCAATTTCATCCGGATTTTCAGCCAGGTACTCCTGATACTGACGCATGGCGGCTACCCACATTTCCTGTTTTTCAAAAAGACTTCCCAGCATAAAGGACTTTTCGCCGTAGGTCTCTTTGATGGTGTTGATTTCTTCCTGCAAGTCCGCTTTCTGGTTCTTTTCCAGCCAGGTAAGGGTGTGGCTCTTTTCCTCACCTTTGCTCTGGAATGGCTGCAATGAAGCAACGACCTTGCCGTTTTCGAGAACATTAATCTCTACATTCCTGGTTCCGCTGAATGGACTGACCCGGGTCATGATAACGGGATCTGGACTTGCAGGAACCTGCTGGACCTGGTCGCCGATTTTCAATTCGAAACTGTATTGACTGCCGGGGTTATCCCATGCCAAATAGGGATAGTCATCGGAGAGCACCACATTGCGTGCAAAATCGAGGTCGATTCCATTCTTTATTTCAACGCTCCGTCTGACGGTGGTATAGGTCTGGGATTTGGTAAACCGTTGCATCAACCCTGTTGCCAGTTTACCGGAAGACTCCTGCACAGTCAGTTTCCCCTGTGTTGCCTGCAGGCCGTTTGTTGTCACCTCAAATTGTGATGAAGGTCCCATCTGCAAATTTTTTCCACTTTCCTGGATCGTGATCTTGGCGGAACCGTTGTCACCGGTTCTGATCTGATATCCGGCAAACAGGAACTTGCTGTGCCGGATCTTTCTCCACTGGTTCCCGTCTTTTGTATACTCGACCTTACCTGATGCCTGAAACAAGACAGCAACCGGATCCTTGGATGCTGCAGATAGAATGTTTCCTAAAAAAAAGCAGAAACTCAGTATTAGCATCACTTTTTTCATGGCTTTCTCGCGTATTGAAGTTAAACATGCATTTGATCGTTATTGCCCCCTTTTACCTTCTATATAACGATCTGATACCATTCCCGGCAAGTATTTTCGTCCCTGTTGGTACGACCGGTCTCAAATCTGCGTTTCCCGTTTTTATAAACGGTGAATCTTTTCCAGTCGGTTGGAATACTATTTCAGCCGATTAATAAATCAACTGATTGATTAGAAACACTTTCAAATCCGAAAAACCTGCAGGACGGTGGGAAAAGTTTCTTGAAGGTCTTGAATATGAGCGTTGAAGCGGAAAATCGGCTCTTTTTTGAATTTTTCCTACCCATTTCTTTTTTCCGATTCGTCGAAAAAAGCGACCATTTCGTCGTGAAACCTTAATAAATACTTATAAAAAACAATAAATTAATCCTGATATAGCAGTATGCATAATCCATGTCAAAAAAACCTGATCATCTCAGAAATCGGCAATATACCGGTTTTATTGCATTTTATCGGATTTTCACAGTTTTCGGGGTTGATTCAGTGTCGTTCTTTGAATGATGCTAGAGGTCCGGCAGTCATGAATTTACAGAGGCAAGAACCTTGTGAAGCCTTTTTTTATGCGGATTCACAAGGATTAGGAGCTTATTTTTTCGGATAACAATCTGATTTATTGAACATATTTTTTAATTTTTTTCCAAAAAATATTTGACAATTTGGTTCTGACACTATAATCGTCTTATCAACCTTTCTTCACTAGCTTCAAACCAATAACGTAACGCCAAACATGCTTTGGCATTACCTACTGGAGAAAAAATGAGTAAAAATTTAACAAAGGCTGAATTGATCGCTCTTGTCGCAAAAGATGCTGATCTGACGAAAGCTAAGACGGAAAAGGCAGTCAATGCCACGATGCAGCACATAAAAGAGTCCCTGGCCAAGGGGAAAAATGTGACGCTGATTGGCTTTGGTACTTTTACAACGGCACAGCGTGCCGCTCGCACGGGAAGGAATCCGCAGACTGGCAAGAAAATGAGTATTCCAGCCAAAGTTGTTCCAAAATTCAGGCCAGGGAAGAATCTTTCTGAAGCGGTAGCGGCAAAGAAGAAAGGAAAGAAAAAGAAGTAGGTTTCAGCCTCCGTACACTTCGGGATCGTGCACTTTTCGAAGTGTACGATCCTCCTTTGAAGTCTGCCTGAATAGTACACCCTCCCCGTGGTCTGTCAACGCCCACCCCTTTTTCTGGTGGATATTCAATCGATCTGCGCTTATAATGATTTCAGACAACACAGGAAGCGGATGTTATTCAAAAATCTGGTACGGGCAAGGTGAATGCATCCCCTTATTGATGACCATCCCATTGAACCAATTATTACAGAAATGATAGAAGTCAATATTACAGAGACAGCGAAAACCCGCCTGACCTCCTTCTCTGAAAATAATGGTCAAAAGTTGTTTCGAATTTTATTTTGCGGTCTTGGGTGAAAGGGCAGTCAGTTGAAAATTGTTCTGGACGAACAAGATGAGAATGATAACCGGATTGTCGTAGATGGCATCGACCTTGTTTTTAAGAAGAAAGACAGATTGTATGTTCACAAATGCACCATCGATTTTGATTCTTCCCAACCGGAAAACGGGTTGACAGTCATACCCTGGTTTAACGGTTTTTAGAACGTTCCGTTCTGCAAACGCAAATATATTGAGCAGTCTACTGAATTTTCAGTTTGACGAGTTTGAAACGCAATCAGAGATCGACTATGCCCAGAGTAATGATTGTTGAAGATGAGGCCATCATCTCGTCGCTGATTAAAGCCTATCTGAAAAACCTGCGGTACGAAGTAGCAGGGGAAGCATATAACGGAGAAGATGCTGTCAGCCTGGCAAAGTCTGTCAAGCCGGACATCGTTCTCATGGACATTTCCATGCCCGGTCACTATGACGGAATTCGGACAGCGCAGGAGATACTGAAGGAACAGGATACACCCATTATCTTTCTCACCTCCCATACAGATGCGGAAACGATCGATCGGGCCACCGGATTGTCTCCATACGGGTATTTGTTCAAACCGATCAAGCAGATCGAATTGAAGGTGGCGATCGATATCGCGCTCAGCAGGAAAGGGGTCGAGGAACGGCTGCAAGCCAGTGAAGCCAGGTATAAAACAACGGAGGAAACGCTGCGGGTTCATCAAAACCAGTTGGAAAAAATGGTTGCGTTACAAACAGCTGATCTGATCGAGGCCAAAGAGGCTGCCGAGGAAGCGAATCGGGCGAAAAGCGAGTTTCTGACCAATATGTCACATGAACTCAGAACGCCCATGCACCAGATTTTAAGTTTCGCCAAGTTTGGTATGAGTAAAATCGGGACAGCACCGGATGAAAAACTGTTCGGGTTTTTTGAGAAGATTGTGACCAGTGGTACACGACTGATGGCACTGCTCAATGACTTAATGGACCTTTCCCTCATGACATCGGGGAAAATGTCCCATCAAAAGGAAAAATATGATTTGATCTGGATTCTGAAAAATACCCTGGTGGATATGAAACGGCACTTTGAAGAGAAGGGCATTCAACTTGACTTTGAAAAACCGGATATCTCGACTGCGGTGATCTGTGACAATATCCGTATCGAGCAGGTTTTCCGCAATCTGTTGTCAAACGCCATCAAGTTCACCCCCAGCGGAAAAAGGATAGAGATTCGGATAGAAGCTGCCGACATCGTGATACTGGAGAAACGGTTTGCTGGCGTGAAAATCGCTTTTATCGATCAAGGTGTTGGTATCCCGGAGAATGAACTGGATACGATCTTTGAAAAATTCAGCCAGAGTACGCGCACAAAGACCGGAGCTGGCGGTACGGGTCTTGGACTGGCAATCTGCAGTGAAATCATCAAACACCACGGGGGCGTGATCAATGCTGCAAACAATGCTTTCGGGGGTGCCACCTTCAGTATCATTCTCCCTTATCAGCCGCATTCATAAGTCCCCTCTGTGGTCATTCATTTAGCGGGGCCGTCTGCCACGGTCAGGCTCTTCACGCTGTGCCCAACGCACAACCCAATCTTGCAAGGACTCTGCGCCCAACGGGCAACCCAATCTGCAATTTGATTGTTAAATGACATCACAAATTGAAGAGCAACCTTGACTTTTTTTTGTCCTCTGTCAATCATAAATACCAAACACCAGGTTCGCAGTCACCTTCAGCAGCATCGTATTCAAAAGATAATCCACTTGAGATTCAGTTCGATCACGCCAGGAGACGGGAATTGGGGTCAGGACGGAAAAATGTTTCGAATACCCCATTGCCTGGAGATAAGTTTTCAAGCCTTTTTTTCGTATCAGCAGGTTCCGAGGGATCGGGTTTAACAATGATAGTTTCCATAAAGGAGTGATGTATCATGGCACAACAAATTGCAGATCTGAGAGATGTAGAGTTTGTCCTCTTTGAGCAAATGGAAATCGAAAAACTGTGTCAATCTGAAAAGTTTGCCGATTTCAACCGCAAAACCATCAACATGATCATTTCTGAGGCCCGTCAGTTGGCTGTCAAAGAGATGTTGCCCACACAGAAACTGGGAGATGAAGGGTGTGTATTTGAAAACGGTACCGTCAAGGTACCAGAATCGTTTCACAAGGTATATGAGCTCTACAGGGAAGGTGAATGGTTGGCGATGTCGGACGACCCGGACGAATGCGGGGGAGGGGGAATGCCCCATACACTGTCCCTGGTTGCCAACGAATTCTTTATTGGGGGTAATCTGTCCTTCATGTTATACAACGGGCTGACCCATGGCGCGGCCAAGCTGGTAGAGCATTTCGGCACAGAGCAGCAAAAACAGTTGTTCCTGAAAAGAATGATGTCTGGCGAATGGGCCGGAACCATGTTGTTGACCGAACCGGAAGCCGGCTCTGATGTCGGGGCCTTGACGACCTCAGCTAAAAAAAATGATGACGGGACATACAGCATCACGGGAAACAAAATTTTCATTTCCGGTGGTGAACATGACCTGACAAAAAACATTATTCATCCGGTACTGGCGCGTATCGAGGGTGCTCCGGCAGGAACACGCGGGATCTCACTGTTTCTGGTTCCCAAATACCGCGTAAATGATGATGGCAGCCTGGGTGATTTCAACGATGTTGTTTGCACCGGTATTGAGGAGAAAATGGGGTTGCATGGAAACGCAACGGCATCTCTGACGCTGGGGGGGAAGGGCCAGTGTATCGGGACATTGCTGGGAACCGAGAACAAGGGCATGAGCGCCATGTTCGTCATGATGAATGAAGCCCGGCAACTGGTGGGTCAGCAGGGTTTCTGCGCAGCAACCACTTCTTACCTGCATGCGTTGAACTATGCCCGGGAGAGAATTCAAGGTGCCAACCTCACCGCCCCCCAGGCGGGAGGGGTACCTATTATCCAGCATCCGGATGTCAGACGCCAGTTGTTGACAATGAAAGCCTATATTGAAGGAATGCGCAGTCTGATTTACTATTCGGGCACCTGTTCTGATGCGATTGCAACTTCCGACAGTGAAGAGGAAAAGCAACTGACCAGGAAAATTATTGAGATTCTGACACCGATTATCAAAGGATATATTACTGACAAGGCCTGGGAGGTCTGCAGTCATGGCGTGCAGGTTTATGGCGGCTACGGGTATACCAAGGAGTATCCGGTTGAGCAGTTGCTTCGCGACTCGAGAATCCTGATGATTTATGAGGGAACGAACGGGATTCAGGCCATTGATCTGCTCAACCGCAAAATGCGTATGGACGGTGGCAAACCCTTTATGGATTTCCTTTCCCGAATCGACAAATCGATCAATGACGCCAAAACCGTTGCGGGAATGGAAGGCTTTGCAGAACAGGTGGCCGAAGTTCTAACGAGTTATCAGAACCTGGTTGTTAAAATCGGGCAGGCCGCCATGTCCGATAAGGTGCAGAGCGTCTTTGCCCAGGCCACTCCCCTGCTGGACGTGACAGGTGACCTGGTTTTTGGATGGATGCTTCTCTGGCGGGCGACCGTGGCTGCCAGAGCACTTGAAAAAGGAGCGAAAAAGAAGGACCAGGACTTTTACGAGGGGCAGCTGAAAACGGCTGAGTTTTTCTTCAATACCGTCCTGCCGGTGTCATTGGGTAAAATCAATGCCATCAGCCGTATGAACGATGCTGCCGTGGAAATTTCTGATACTTCTTTCGGGGGCAAGTAACCCCTGGGTTTCGTTTTAACCTGTCCAGGCGGATCAGGCTTTGACAGGTTGACCCCTTTTCGGACCTTCAGGTGTTACCAGAACCGGTCACATTGGTATTTGCGGCACTGGCTGTTCTTTTTGCCGGCTTTGTGCGGGGCTTCAGTGGCTTCGGTTTTTCGATGATCGTTGTTATCAGCCTCTCTGTGGTATTCAAGCCAGCCGAGATTGTACCCACGATTCTTCTGCTGGAAGTGACGGCCAGTCTCTGGCTGCTGCCGGGAATCTGGCGGGATATCAACTGGTACTCCTTACGCTGGTTGATGGCAGGGGTTCTGGTGGGAACTCCTGTGGGTGTGGCTGCTCTGGCCAACATTCCTGCAAAACCGATGCAGATTGCCATTGCTTTCGTCGTGATTGTACTGGTGCTGATGCTTTGGCGGGGAATTCCCAAAACGGTCATGCCTGGTCGCGCAACGACAATCGTGACAGGGGTTATTTCCGGAATCGTGAATGGCGGGGCTGCCATCGGGGGGCCACCGGTCATTCTCTACTATTTCTCTTCCCCAGCCGCTGCGGGTGTCTCCAGGGCTTCTCTGATCTTCTTTTTTTTCAGCACGGATGTTATCGCTTCGCTGTTGTGCACGTCCCAGGGGTTGATGCGCCTGACCAACATCTATCTGGCCGGGATTTTTCTGGTACCCATGATCATCGGGGTTTCTTTTGGCAGCCGGGCATTCAGTCAAGCAGATCCTGAATCCTTTCGTAAAAAAATCATGCTGCTGTTGATTGCCATATCCATCATGATCATTGTCAAGGCTACCCTGATAAGTTGAACAGTCTGTCCTGCTGCACGCTCAGTGCTCTGGTTTATTGAACCCGTGTACCCCGTCAATGGCCAGACTCACCATGAAGTAGGCGCGGCTCTCGTCGATACTGATGCAGACGTCGGCTAAAACTTCATCAATTCGGCTGATCATGTCATCTTCCACCAGGGTCAGGATTGTTTTCTGAATGGGGCTGCTGCCAGCAAATGTATCCTTCAACCCGGCAAATATGGGGATGTTTTGCGAGATGATATGCCCCATGCCGACTGAATCGATAATGGTGGAACCTGAGATACCGATCTCCAGAAAGGCGCTCAGCAGATCTTCGAGATACTCAATTCTGTTGAGAAAAATCACCGCTAACTTCATGGGTCTCCGCTGCTTCAATGGAAATGGTCTGCTTCAAACTGCCTGAAAACATCAATCACATCCTCTGCACAATGGCAGCAGAGAAGATTTTCCCTGAGTTCCGCATGGCGCAGGAGCCTGGAAATTCTGGCGAGGAAACGGAGCTGCAGATTGACTTCATCCTCGGGGAAGAAAACAAGAAAAATCATTTTCACCGGTTTCGCGTCAATGGCATCAAAATCGACTTCATCCTGCAGGAGACCGCATGAGACGGAGATACGGTCAATGCTTTTCAGTCGGGCATGGGGAATGGCTATGCCTTCACCAATCCCTGTTGAAAGGATCTTTTCCCGTTCATAGAGCCCTGCCATTGCTTCTTCCCGGTCAATTTCCGGGTGATTTTCAAACTGCAGTTCAGCAAGCGCCGTGATGAGTTGATCTTTCTTTTCTGCCTTGAGATTAACGACGACACACTCTTTTTTGAGATAATCTGTGATCAGCATGGTTGTCCTTAGGTGAATTAGAATGACGCAACACCGACTGAAAATCTTTTTAAAAGTGGTACCGGACCTGGTAAGCCAATATTTACCCATTTGGCCACCGAAAGTAAACTCAATTCAACGGTTCCGGGCTGCCTGGCTTTCTCCCACTTTGTCGAGTGCATATTTAAACGCAATCGGCCCGATCAGTTGATTGAGCGTAATGGCCGCAATCAGGATGGTTTGCACAGGAACCCCGATTTCAGGAAACCGCCTCACAATCTCGCTTAACAGCCCCAGGCTTACACCAGCCTGGGTAATAAATCCAAGCCAGCTGTTCTGATAATGCAAGGGTCGATCTCCGGAAAGTCGACCGCTGACATAGGATCCTGCAAACAGCATGGTTGTCCGGGTCAGCACAAGCAGAATGCCTAAAAACCAGCCGGACCGCAAAACATCCAGATTGATTGAGGCTCCGGTCAGTGCGAAAAATGCGATGTAGATGGGAAAGGAGACCCGATTCATTCGCAGTAGAAACCGGGTCCCGTGATTTGAGAAGTTCTGCACAGTAAAACCGGCCGCCATACAGATCAAGAGGGGTTCCAGGTTGAGCGCAATCTGGTGTGATTCAAAAAGATAACTTCCCAACAGATGACTGAACTTGATGACCATAAAACCGACACCGGTAAGGACGATGGGGAATGCCACCCTGATGTTTTCAATCATGAAAATAGAGACTTTGCCCAAAAAAAATCCGATGGTGAATGAGATGCCGATTTCAAACATCAACCCGATAAAGAAGGTAAGACTTAAAGTGCTGCCAACTTTTATAATCACCTGGCAGAAGGAAATGACAATCCCAAAGAAGATGATGATCAGGACATCTGTCACAATGGTGACACTCAACACTGTTTCTGTGAAAGTGCCTTTGGCTTTTGTTTCGCTGATGATCGCAATCGTGGACGAAGGGGATCTGGCGACGGCGATCACACCAAAGATCGATGCCATGGCCGCACGGACTATCGGAGGGTGTGCTGACATGAAGGGGATCCAGCCGGAAATCAGAAATACAGCCACTGTCACGCCAGTAAAGACAACAGCAGTAATTCCGATAATCTGGAAAAGGATGCTTTTCAGCTGATGCCGGATGTTTTTAAGCTTGAGTTCACCACCGGCAGAGAAGGCGATAAAGGCCAGGGCCAGCGTATTTAAAAACCCGAGTTTCTCAATGGATTCGGTATCAAAAAAGTTCAGGACATAGGGTCCCATCATCAGACCACCCACAATGAACCCGGTAATACGCGGAAGTCGGATCTGTTCCAGGAAGTAAGCGATACAGTAAGCGGTCAGGAGCAGAAATCCCAGCACCAGTGTCGGAGACGGGATATCCCCTGATGCGACGATATCGGTCCGCGTGACCAGGGCCACGCTGCCCAGCAGGATTAGCAATACAATAAAGCGTTGACGCATGGTTGAAATCCCGATGACGTGATTTTGGGGACAGGAGCCTTTTTTACAGTTTCTCCGCTTCCGGAAACTGAGCCAGAATCAAGCGGGGACTCAATAGCTCATTGACCAGAATCGAGATGATAATAATGGATATCAGTGTATTGGCTAAAGAAGGATTGAGCAAATAGAACTCCAGTGTGATCGCAACGGCCAGTCCCCCTTCAGATATAAGTCCCAAACCCAGAATGCGCGGAGACTTGAACAAAGGTTTAAAAACGGTGATTGCAAGCCATGCACTCGAAAGTTTCCCCATCAATCTGAATACGAGATAACACAGCCCCAGCAGTAATCCCAGATCGATGCTCAGCCGCCAGCTGGCCCCCAGAAAGAGCAGCAAAATAATATAGATCGATTTTTCTGCATGACTGACAAGCTCTATGGCTCTCAAGCGGTGGCGGCAGAGATTTGCCACAATGATGCCGAAAACCAGGCCTGATATCAACGGTGACTGGTTGAGATGCCGGGACAGACCACCACTGAACATGATCGTTCCAACCAGAAATACCAGATACTCCTGTTGGGAGAACCGTACCTGACTCAGCAGGATTAAAATAGCAGCTGGTGCAATTCCCGCAATGACAGCCACTAACAGCCACCAGATTGCCTCTGTCACAGAAAACGGGATATTCCGATAGCCGGCAGCAATACTGAGTGCAATGGCAAAGAAGAGCACAGCAAACAGACCATCAACACTCGATATATATCGTAACAGTTCCAACAGTCCCCGGTTTTTGATGCGATAATTGCGGCTGATGAGAGCAATGGCGGATTGGGCTGTACATGCTCCTGTTGCGCCCAGAGTGACCGATAAAATATAAAGCGGGGGTCCGGTGTAACCCAGAAGCAGGTTTAACGCCAGAAACATCAAGCCAGTGATGAAGAAAAAGGTTCCGGTTGCCTGGATGGCCGTGATGGAAAAAAAATATCGGGGCAGTTTTCTGAGAAAGCGCACTTCAAACTGGACACCGTAGAGAAACCCGATCCAACTCAATCCGAATATCAGAAAGGGTTGCAGATCTTTTAAAGTCATTTCATCCAGGACATTCAACCCCATACTGCCGAGGAGAATGCCGATAAAAATATATTCGGCGCCTGTAAACAGGATATGCCTGAAGCCCAGCGGTAGTCGCCGGTCGAGAAATGTGACTTTTGACCCGACCAACGAAATTACTGCAAAAATGGCAATCGCAATCAGGAGTCTCATGGTTATGGATAAACAAGATGGTTTGCATCGATTTAAGCCAGGTCCAGGTTATTAGACCCAATCTGAATGGACACTGTCAATTCGTTATCGCTTTTCAATTACATAAGGGCAACTTGATTAACTGAAACTTAGTAAGCATCAAAGGGTTCTTGAAACATCAACCCTTTGGTGCGTCAAACGCGATAATTTTAATTAATCAAGGTGCCCATAAAAACCGGATTCATTTACAAAACCCCCTATCGTGAGCGAAACAGGCTGCAGTATGCCCTGTGCCGATACACAAGCCAGAAAAGTTGAAAGGCACCACCGCTTTTAGTATGATCGCAATATTCCGAAATGAATCATCAGTCCGCAATTTTTGAATGGATATCTGCTTTACAGATTGACCCGAATTGCGTATTGAAGAACTAAGAATTTTAAAAACTCATAAAAACAATTGGATTCATGCAAAAAAGACAGAAAATCCTGATTGTCGATGATGATCCGATCATAGTGAGGTTCTTAACCGAAGTACTGGAAAGGGATTATCATTTGAGCGCCGTTTCATCTGGCGAAGAAGTCCTTGATATCATATCCGAATTTTGCCCTGATATCGTCCTGCTGGATATCATGATGAAAGGCATGGATGGTTATGAAATCTGCAAAAGAATCCGCTCAAACCCCGAAATACAGGATTTAAAGATCATTTTTCTGTCTGCAAAGGTCAATCTGAATGAAAAACTGAAGGGGTACAAGGTCGGTGGCGACGATTATATTACCAAACCTTTTGAAATTGACGAACTCCTGGCAAAAATAAAGGTATTCACCCGGTTGCGGCACGATGATGACAAAAACAAGCTTTTCAATGAACTGTTCGATGAAAAACAGCTGGAGATTTTTTATAAGATTCAGCGAAAGATCGCAGATGTCATCTATATAAGGTCGGAATCCCCCTACTGCCACGTCATCTCCGCCGGGAACAAGCAGTCGACAGAAAGGCTGCGGGTTACGATTCAAGCCCTGGAAAATTTTTTCAATGGCAAGAAACTCATCCGGGTGCATCGCTCCTACCTGGTTAATCCGAAAAAAATAATTTCAGTCAATCGCCAAAAGAACAATGAGTTTAAGATCATGTTGAAAAGCGACAAGAATGGTCTTATTTCAATTCCGGTGGGAAGGTCTTACCATCAGAAACTTAAGAATCTCATCCCTTTTCTGTTTTACAATTAAACACTCTACATATCGTCTCTGAAAGACTGCTCATGCAGTTTCAGCCCGCAAGCCATACAGTATGAAGAGATCCGGTCACACTCAAAACCGCATCCGGGGCAAGGCATGGTGATCTCTTTTTCCCTGATTAAAGACACCTCTTCATCGAAAAGCTCCATGTAAACGCTCTCGATCTCTTCCATAAAAATCGTATTGTTTTTGATATCGTCAATATGCTCGACGATACTGTGCAGCAGATCTGACTTTCTCTGGGAGATGTCGAGTAGTTTTTCACTGAAATCAATAATTCTGTTTGTCATTGCTCATTTGCCTAGATACGACCTGTTGTGTGTTGTGCTGATGATCTTTCGTTTTGCCAAAGATATGTCCTTCTTAACCGGGAGCGTTCGGTCCTTCCAAAACAGAATTCAGCAGGGATGTCAGCTTTTCAATGGTCACAGGTTTGGTCAAATAGTGGCTCATACCCGCGGACAGGCACTGTTCCTTGTCCCCACGCATTGCTTTTGCTGTGAAGGCCACAATGGGCAGATGAAAAGGAGTCTGGGATTCCTTTTCCATCCTGCGGATCTCACGGGTTGCCTCAAATCCGTCCATCTCAGGCATCAGACAATCCATGAAAACCAGGTCATAGTCCTGTTCCTTTAATCGAGTCAAGGCCTCTTTGCCATTGGAAGCAACATCGACCGTATACCCCATGTTTTCGAGCATGCCGACAATTACCATCTGATTCACCCGGTCATCCTCGACAACCAGTAACCGATTGTTTTCCTTTTTGAACTTTTTCGTGTACGTCCTTGTTTGGCTGCCATCATCGGCTCTGTCATCCATTGAGGGGGTGGCAGAATCCCTGGAAACCTGAACCGGTTTGTCCGGCTGTTTTCCAAAAGTCAGTTGGATGGAAAATGTACTGCCTCGGTTCAATTCACTGTTAACCCAGACAGCACCACCCATCAACTCCACCATGTTTCTGACTATCGTCAGGCCGAGTCCGGTACCACCGAATTTACGGGTTGCGGAATGATCCAGCTGGGTAAAGGGCATAAAGATACTGTCGCGCTTTTCAGGCGCTATGCCGATTCCGGTATCCGATACATCTATCCGCAGAACAACCGTGTCCCGGGTTTCCTCAAGCAAGTGGGTGGTTATGGTAATCTCTCCCTTTTCGGTAAACTTGAGCGCATTGGCCAGCAGATTAGACAGAATCTGACCCAATCGATTGGAATCGCCAACCAGTTTGACCGGAACGTTCGCGGGCAGATGCCAGTCCAGTGTCAGTTGTTTGGCATCTGCAGAACCTGAAAAAAGGAGTACAATGGCTTCAATGGTCTCGCTTAAATCAAAAGGCAGGTTCTCGATTTCAATTTTATTGGCTTCGATCTTTGACAGATCCAGGATTTCGTTCAGAATTTTCATGAGCGCATTTCCTGACTGCAGGAGAACCATCAGCCGTTGTCGCTGCAGAGGGGTTAAGTCAGAGTCCAGCAGCAGTTGTGCCATTCCCAGGACACCGTTCATCGGGGTCCGCAGCTCATGGCTCATCGTTGTCAGAAAACCGCTTTTCATACGGTTGGCTGCTTCAGCGGCTTCTTTTGCTTTGAGCAGTTCCTCTGTCCGTTTTTCCAGATCGGCTGTGCGCAGTTTGACCTGCTCTTCAAGATATTCCTTGTAACGCAGGTTCTCTCTCAAAAGCTCTGACCGCTCGATGGCCCTGTCAACCGCGTGTTTCAACAGCGCCATGTCATAGATCGGCTTGGTGATAAAATCCCATGCCCCCAATCGCAAGGCCTCGATGGCATCCTGGATGAATCCGGTTCCTGATATGACGATAATTGGCGTAATGGGGGCGACCCGGGTCACATGCGCCAGAACATCCAGACCATCAATATTGGGCATTCTCAAATCCACAAGGATGATATCGGGCTGCTCTTTCTTGAAACAATCCAGACCCGCCTGGCCGTCCGCCGCTTCCATAACTTCAAAATCGTAGTCCTCTAAAAAAACGCGGATGCTGACACGCATGGTTTTTTCATCATCGATAATCAATAAACGGTTGTTTTTTATTGAAGACATCGGATTATTCCAATTTTTTTTTTGGCACTATTCACCACTTTTTCTGAGCAGAAGCTGAGACCTGTGTGTGATTGAATGGATTGGGAGTCATCCAGCATCGCCATCATGGCGATGTCAATGATCCCCCTCGGAAGATGACCATGGCTCAATTCGCGAGACTCGCAGCGAAGAACGTCGAGAATGAGTTCAATGACATACGGGTCTTGTCTTTTCTTTCTCAGTTGTAGCACAGCCATGGAAAATTGCGTACCAGAAATTAGACTGATGTCGAGCTGTCATTCCCGGAGCAGTGGATGTTCGCTGATCCCTCGGTCACTCTCCTCCCAGATCAGTGCCGAAACGCCAGCGATCATTATCCATTGACAGGTGTGGCGCAATTGTTGCTTCTGAGATTCATCCGCTCAATTGGACCACATTCTGAGTAAAAAATCAAAGTTCACATGGATTGGCATATCCTGACGCATGTTCTGCCGATCAAAGATGATACCCCCTCGCCTGTCAGATGATCGGAAAAACAGGAATCGACAGCTGTTCTCAATGTCAGGGGATTCTCCCCGGTATCTGTCTGGTCAGTTGACCTCTCTATGGGGTCATCCCAAGCTGTTTCATACTGGCACAACCTCTGCATTATTCAAGTGAAAGGAAAAACCTGCTCTGAAATCGAAAGCGTGTAAACAGAGCATCGAGCCTGACCGACGGTCAATGGCAGGGTCATTCCCATTATTGGCTTGAGAGCTAAAAATCAACCGGGAATTTTCATGGATCCGATTTATACATTATTATCAGCGTTGAAGGGTCAACAGCGGCAAATGGATGCCGTCTCCAACAACCTAGCAAACGTCAATACAACTGGATATAAGGCTGATAAGGTTCTCTTTCGGGAATATTACAGTGAAATGATGGGACAGGATCTGGAATCCGAAGAGGAAAAATTTGCACATGACGAATTTATCTCTCCCTTGTCACGGGGTGGAACCTCATATGTAATGCCCGATCATGTATCTCCGTCCATGACCAGGGGACCTTTTAAAGCAACTGAAAATCAATTTGATATGGCCATCCGCTCGGACGGATTTTTTGTTGTGGAGACTCCATACGGCACCCGATATACTCGAAATGGCCAGTTTTTAAGAGATTCCAAGGGATTTCTGTCAACCAGTTCCGGAGACAAGGTCCAGGGCTTGAAGGGGGATATTCAAATCAACGGCAATGAATTCTCCGTGGGCGAAGATGGCAGTATTGTGGTGGACGGCAGAGCTGTCGATACAATACAAATAATGGCGTTTCCCCAGGAAAATCGACTGACAAAACTGGGAAACTCTTACTGGGCACCCAGCAGTTCCGAGCAAAAACCTTTCAAACCCGAGTCCATCAGTGTCGAGCAGAGGGTCTTGGAAAACTCAAATGTCGATACCGTGCAGGAAATGGTCAGCATGATCAATGTTAACCGCTCTTATGAAGCCGCTCAAAAATTGATACGATCAATGGATGATCTCGACGATCAGGTGATTTCAATCGCCAAGATATAAATAACCAATTTCCAGGAGGAGTTCCGTCATGATGACATCTCTGTTTACATCTGCAACCGGAATGAAGGGGCAGCAATCTCAGATCGATACCATTTCCAACAACCTGGCCAACGTGAATACCAACGGCTTTAAAAAAACCCGCAACAATTTTCAGGACCTCCTCTACTCCAATGAGATTGTCCCCGGGTCGAACACATCATCCAATACCATATCGCCAACCGGTCTGCATAAAGGCCACGGGGTGAAACTGGCGGGAACACAAAAAGTATTTGCCCAGGGAAACATCACACACACCGGTAACAATCTGGATATCAGTATCGATGGTGCCGGGTTTTTCCAGGTACTGCGACCCAACGGAACCATCTCTTACTCCCGGGATGGCGCCTGGCAGAGAGACGCCGACGGCCGTGTTGTGACATCGGACGGGTATACCCTGGAGCCCGAGGTGATCATCCCCCCGGAAACCACCAAGATTATCATCGGACAGGATGGACAGATACAGGTGTTGATCGGGGATGATCCCACACCCAACAGAATCGGTAACATTCAACTGGCCAAATTTATCAACCCTGCCGGTCTTAACCCGATTGGAAAGAACCTCTATCTGGCAACGGCTGCTTCCGGTGCTCCCGTGGTGAACGATCCAGGGCAGGAAGGCGTGGGCATTCTGAGCCAGGGGTTTCTGGAAAAATCCAATGTCAGTGTTGTTGATGAGATGGTGAATATGATCATCGCCCAGAGAGCCTATGAAGTGAACTCCAAATCCATCCAGACATCTGACAATATGTTACAGACAGCAGTAAATATTCTTCGATAGGATAGGAAACCATGGCCACTTTAAAATACCACCTGCGATTTTATCTCGGTATTTTTTTCCTGGTTAGTCTCGGGATGCCTGTACAGGCGGAAATCAATGCCATCGATATCCGGGTTCTGCCGGAGGCTATTATCTATTCAGACTACTATATGCTCGGGGATATCGCCGAACTGGACGGCTTCGATGTCGAAACCATCCAGAAACTGGCAAAGGTTCAGGTGGGCAAGGCCCCGCTTCCCGGGCGATCCCATCTGATTTCCAGGCTGCAGATTGAAAACCGGCTCAAGTCACAGTTTTCGAAACACCAGCTCAATTTTATCATGCCGAAACAGGCTATGGTCAGCCGGGCATCCATTAAAATTACCGGAAAAGAGCTCCAGAAAATCATTCTGGCTGAAGTCAAGAAGCACTACCAGGAATATCAGGATGTTCGCATCAGTATTAAATCCAGAATCAGGGATGTCTATATTCCCAAGGGAAATGCATCATACACCATTTCCCGTATTGGTGAGACTCCGAAAATCGGGGGAAACTCCTCGTGGATGCTGAAGTTGTTGCTGGATGAAAAAGAGGTTAGAAAGATACTCGTACGGTTAAAAGTGGATGTCTATGATGATGTTGTTGTCGCAAAAGATCAAATTCGGAAAGGGGAAAAGATTGAAGAAGAGGACCTTAAAACCATAAAGAAAGATATTTCCAGGGAGCGGAGAGGATATGCTTCCAGTACGGAGTATGTTGTCGGGGAACATGCCAGACGGGATATTTACAAAAATGAAGCCCTCGACCAACACCTGGTGGAAAAACCGGTGATTGTCGTTAAAGGCGATCATATGAAAATCGTCTATAAAACCTCCAATCTGTATCTGGCAAACATCGCCATGGCCATGAAATCCGGCAGAAAAGGCGATATTATCCCCCTGAGAACACTGAAGAGCCAAAAAACGATCTATGCGACCATTACCGATGCCAAAATGGCAGAAATAAACCTGTAGGGCAGTCGTCAGGGACATTGGGAAATGAATGCTGTAATCGGGTTGCTAGACTTCTATCTGGAAAAATAATGAAAAATTTACTCTTGCTGATTATCTGCACTTTGATGCTGGTCGGATGCGCCGAACAGCGGGTCCGTCTGCTGACACCACCTGCGCCGCCAGCACCCCCGGCGGAAAAAAAACCTGAGGACTACAGCGATATTCGGGTCCGGAATCAACGAGCCCGCACACGGGTGCCTGTCAGACAGACCCGGTATGAGGGGTCGCTGTGGACAGATGAGTCCTCCTGGGGAAATCTTTTCCGGGATCACCGGGCACGGTTCAGTGGTGATCTGGTGAAAATCACCAACATACAGGAGATGATCTCGATCCCGAAAAAAGAAGAGGAAAAGCCAGCCACAGGTGCGGCTGCGGCAGGTGAACAGGCTGCGGCACAAATCAGCCAGGTTCTGGATATAGCGACCGGTATGGCCAAGGCGGAGGAGGAGGAGCGTGAAGTGCTCTCGTCGCTGCGATCAATTTCCGCCTATGTTCAAACTGTTCTACCCAATGGCAATATGGTGATTGTCGGGGAAAAAGTCGATTACCGTCAGCAGAACTCCATTCGCTATGTAACCACCATCAAAGGTATCATCCGGCCATCGGATGTCAATGATGCCAACGAGGTGCCGGCCATTAAACTGGCTCGCTTTGAACCGAAAATCAAACGCCAGATGCTCGCCCGAAACCTGAGAACCCTCAGTCCGATTATTGGCAGTCAGAAGGCCGGGTTGCTGGATCGTTTGAGCCATATTGTTACCCCGACCCCAGAAACAGCCGCTCCGGTCAATCAAAACTAAGGTCGGCCGACCATTCCATTCTCATATTTTTCCCAATCTGGAATCTCTCTGCAAACCTTGTGCAGAAGGGATTCCACTGCAGACTAAGTCCCCCGTGATCTCCCGTGAATTACTTTCAGACCACCTCACTAAAAGGTACACCACGTGCATTATTATTGGCAGTCCATAGACGCTAATTTTATACCCTAATTCAGATGCACGATTCGCGATGACAAATAATTCTGCTAACAGGCTAAAAGTACTGTCTCTTTTCATATTTATGGTTCTGGCCAGTCAATCTGCTTATGCCGTGAGGATTAAGGACCTGGCGGGCGTTCGCGGGATGCGGGACAACCAGTTGACCGGTTTTGGCATTGTCATCGGTCTGAATGGCACCGGAGACTCGCAGGAATCCATCCTGGCCCGTAAACCGTTGATTAATGCGCTGGAACGGATGGCCATCTCCATGAAAACGACTGATATCCAAGGGCGAGCGATTGCCGGTGTTATCGTTACAGCTATCCTGCCGGCCTTTGCCAAACAGGGTCAAAAAATCGATGTGACTGTCAGTTCGGTAGGAGATGCCATTTCGCTGAGGGGTGGGCAACTGATTGTAACCCCCCTGCGCGCGCATACACGTGAGGTGTACGCAGTTGCTGCGGGTCCGATCATCGGCATCCCGATGGGGGTTGAACTTCCGGCCGCACGAGCCGTCATAGGGGCTCAGGATTATGCCTTTGATGCCCGACGCAATATTGTGCCTACCGTAGGATATGTCGTCGGTGGCGGGATTGTGGAACGCGAAATTGATCTGGAACTGAATTCAAGAGCCCGCTTGTTTATTAATCTGCATCAACCGGATTTTACGACATCGTTTCGACTGTCCAAGATCATCAATAAAAGTTTTGGTGATGGATCAGCCCGGTCGGTTGATGCCGGCAGCGTCGAGGTTTCAGTCCCGGCAAGCTACCTCGGTCAACCGGTTGAATTGATCTCCCGCATCGAAAACCTGGAGATTGAACCGGACGCGGTTGCAAAAGTCGTGGTGGATGAACGAACCGGAACCGTTGTGATGGGAACCAATGTCCGGATTCTACCCATCGCTATTTCATATGGGAACCTCAGTATCCGGATCGGACAGGATGCCGTGCCTGATCCTGCAGCAGCCGCTGCGCCGGCACCGGCTGCGGGAAGACCTCCGCAGGAGACCCCCCCTCAGGAACAGGCTGAAGAGAATCGGGTCATTCTGTTCAAGGGGGGTGTCGATATCAAAGAAGTTGTAAACGGCTTGAACAAGATCGGCATCTCAAACGCCGATCTGCTGGAGGTTTTGAAAACCATCAAAACGGCCGGTGCACTGCAGGCCGAACTTATTATCAAATAGCCCCGACCAGGCGTATAAAAGAGATATAATCCACAGATGGATATCAATTCAGACATAACGTTGATGCGGATGCGCAACAACACCCCACCGGGGAAAAGCATCCGGCCACCTTCCGCCAAAGTTGATGAAACTGAAAAGTACAACCGGGATCTCAAGAAAGCGACGGATGGTTTTGAAGAGTTGTTCGTCCATAAAATGCTCCAGGTCATGCGTCAAACGGTTCCCCAGGACAGCATCATGTTTGGTGGGCGCGGAGAGGAAATTTTCCAGGATATGCTGGATGAGAATTATTCAAAGATCATCACCCGGAGTGGGGCCTTCGGACTGAGTCAGGTGATTTATGAACATAACAAGAAGGTGCCGCAGTCTTCCCACCGAACAAACCAGACGCCATCTGCAGAGCGCGTCGATTTTCGAGATGGGCCGTTGGGAGAACCCAAAGATTGAAATATCACCGGACAGGAGGGTTGCTGGGTTGCCGGCAGAATGTCAAAACAGGCAAAAGAGTGGCTCAGCCCTGAAAACAGAAAGAATCAAACAATTATCGAAAAAGTGATTAAAGTTATCCATCGAAATACCGATAGGGAAATAAGGAAAATTTTCATGACTCGATAATAACTTTAACTATTGGAGGTGAATATGAAAATTGAAGGTCAATACCCGAAAATGCCTGTTCAGGACAAAAATGTCCACAAGGATAAAACGGCATCCCCTATTGAAAATAAGACATCAACGATCCAGGACAAGTCGGATCCCAAAAAATTCTCCGTGAATAAAATCCGGGAAAGAATCGATGCGGAACCTGAGATGGATATGGATAAGATCAGGTCGATCAAGGCGCGGATCAAAAGTGGTGAATATGAAGTGGATACAAAGAGACTGGCTAACAACCTCTTGAAAGATTCGCTTCTGGAAGATTTATAACTGACATACAACGTGGGGCAGCAATAATGGTTTTAGAGAGACTTATTCAGAATCTTCAATCCCAGGTCGATATGCATCAGGTGCTCCTGGAAACACTGAACCAGGAAAAAGAGATCCCGGCCTCATGCAGCCTGTTGGAGCTGAAGGAGATACAGACGGTCCGGGATTTTGCGGCACAGCAGATATTCGAATTGGAGGCGGCCCGTATTAAAATCATGGCCGAATACACCCGGGAGCACAACATTCAATCGGATTTCTCCCTGAAAGCGTTGATCAAAAATTGTGAATCCCCTCATCGTGAACAATTAAATGAGCTTCGGTATCTTTTAAATCAACTCGTTCTGAGAATTCAATCGGTTGGAAAACAGAATGCTGAGAAAGCGGTTGCGAGAATTTCCTGTTTCAGAGAGATTCAAAACTCGGTTCACAAATCATTTAACCGGCACTCCATCTATTCGATGAATGGCCGCATGACACAACCAAAGGGCGCCTGCATGGTCCAAAAATCGATCTAAGGCAGACGTCGCTGAGAGGGTATCGGTATCGTCGCTGAATACCCTGCATTCATGGCCGGAATGACCGGTCGGGAAGACTGAAATGGCTTAACCAACAGCTTTACCGCCAGGGGCCATTCCAATTTTTTATTGAGAGTTTATGTCACTATACGGAAGCTTTGAAATAGGGAAAAAAGGGCTCACCGCATCCCAGATGGGACAGTCGACAACCGGGCACAATATTGCCAATGTCGATACGGAGGGATTTTCCCGCCAGGCGCTCAGCCAGGCGGCTTCCAAACCCGGTTCCGATGGAAGAGGCACCGGAGTGGACATAACAGGCGTCCAACGCAAACATGACATCTTCACCAAGCAGAAAGTCGTGGATGAACAGGCCTTCGTCGGGACCTGGGAAACAAGGGATAAAATCTTGACCGAAGCAGAAGTGATCTATACCGACCTCGAAGGCACAAAGCTCAGAGGGGCCATGGATGAGTTCTGGGGCTCTTGGAATTCTGTGTCAACAGAGCCGGAAAGCGTTACCATGCGAAAGGAGCTGGTTACCAATGCCCAGGAACTCACAAGAGATTTCAGGGCCTTTGACAAACGCCTGACGGATTTTAACAGCACACTGAACGGTCGAATTGAAGCCGAACTGCAGGAAATAAACGAGATTACCCGTGAAATCGGACTGCTGAACAAGCAGGTTGAACAACTGGAAAAAAGAGGACTGCCAGCAAATGATGCCCGGGACCGCAGAGAACTCCTGCTGCAACAACTCTCTGCAAAAGTGGAGGTCCGCTGGTTTGAAAGCGGGCGGGGAACGCTGGAGGTGCAGATTGCCAATGGTCAGCATCTGGTTCACGGACGGAACAGTTATGACCTGCAGCCAATTAAAGTGGTCGAGGAACAGGGTAATATCCGCGTCGGTCTGGAAAGTTCCGCCGGTGTGCAGGGGGATGTCACCGACGTTATTAAAAACGGGGTGCTGAAGGAGCTGATCAATCAAAGAGACGGCAATATCAACCAATATAAAACCGACCTGAATCTGATGGTTTCCGAACTGGTATTCAGAGTGAACCAGATTCATGCGAATGGAACCGGGATCAAAGGGGCCAAATATTCCGAAACAGGGGCCACAAAACTGAAAGATGCAGAACGGACAAATCCGCTTCCCTATCTGAAAAGTGGATCTTTTGAGATAAAGTTGATCAATGAGAACAAAGAAATAGAAGACGTTTACACTGTCAAGGTCGAGGCAGGGGTCGATACGATTGAAACGATCATCGATAAAATCAACCGGGCAGCCGGAGCGTACGAGACCGTTGGCGAAGGGGATGAAAAAAAGGAGGTGCTGAAGGAGATCACACCGTTAAAAGCCGTGTTGGATCCGGATGGCGCTGTCAAATTGAGTGCCGGGATGGCGAATCAGTTTATCTACGGAGAAGATAATACCAATTTCAAGGCGGTTCTGGGGTTGAACTGTTTTTTTCATCTCTCAAACGGTGCCCGTGATATTGAAGTCAATCAGGCATTGGTGGAAGACGAAATGAAAATCGCTGCCGGAACAGACCTGATTCCGGGCGATAACCGGATAGCGCTGGCGATCGCCGAGATCCAGAACACATCCACGATGAATGATGAAACCGTATCCTTTGACGAATTCTATAATGCCCAGATCACAGATATCGGGTTAAAGGTCTCCAATGCCCAGAAAGGGCTGCGCAGTCATTCCCAGATGCTGGAGCAGTATGAGGCCCTGCGGGACTCGGTCTCATCGGTCAATCTGGATGAAGAGATGACAAAAATGGTCAAATACCAGCGCGCTTATGAATCGTCCGCCAAATTTCTCAGTACCGTGGATCAAATGACACAGACCGTCATCAATATGTAGGGTTTTTAACCGTTCAGCCTAAATCAGACCATGCGCGTTACCGAAGTGACAAAACATAACACTGTTCAGAGCAACCTGAATAAAACCTCCGAGGTGCTTCAGGATAATCTGATTGGTGTATCTAACGGTAAAATCCTGAACAAGCCGTCGGATGATCCGGTAGGGGCAGCGAAGGTGCAGGACTTCCGCACGTCTATTAATCATTCGAAGACCCTTGAAAAAAATATCAGCGCGGATAAGGTCTGGCTCAACAGCAGCGAAGAGACGATTAAACAGATCACCGATGCCCTGATGCATATCAAGGATCTGGCTCTGGAGGGCAGTAACGACGCTACAACCGTCGAGCACAGGGAGAGTCTGGCAAAAGAGATTGGCTTGATTACCCGGGACCTGATCGACCTGGGCAACAAGAGAGAAGGAAAACTCTACATATTTTCCGGCACTAAAACCTTTACCAAGCCTCTGGAGATGAATCCGGAACTCAGGGAAGCGGAGGTCATGTTCCATGGGACCCGGATAAAAAGTGCCGAGAAAATAATTCCATTGGACCATGAGAAGCCGTTAAAAGGGATCAGCCCTGGAACGTTCACACTGACTTTTGAAGAGCCGCAACAAACCAGCGGGGAAAAGGGTGCTGCCGACGGGGTTGTGCCGGATGAAGGCGTTCCATCGACAGAGACAGCGGAAGAAACTGCGGCCAAACCGGCTGGGGATGATGCTGACAGTGCAGAAACCGAGGAGGGACTGCCCAAGCCGAACCAGATAACAATCTCTCTAAATGGGACGGAATCACTGAAAGAGATCGTCGATAAAATCAATAAAGCTGCCATTGCAGAGCAGAAGTACATCCAGGACCCACATTCGCCAACCGGGTACAAGGCAAATGTTTTTGCTGAAATCGGGCGGGATAACTCGACTTATCTGGATCCGGCATCTGACATCAAGCTGAAATTCGGGTCGGACACCACCGGCTTTTTTCAATTGATGAAATTTGGTGTCATCGGGAATCCCAAAGGTTATCAGCCTGAAGGAGAGGAATCTGAATTACCCGTTATCAACGATGAACCGGTGGATGATGATGAATTTAAAGCCATCTACAATGGATACTCGAAGCAGAAGTATCAGGTCCGTATCATCAAGGGTGGAACCTATGGTGTCGCCCATTACAGTATCAGCGATGACGGTGGGGAAACATGGTCCAAGGCCCTGCTGCTGCAAAAGGAGAATGAAATATTCAACCCGGAAGGGAAAGCCAGCAACAAAGTCAGGTTGCAGTTCGGGGTCGAAGGGAAACCCTATTTCAGAGAAGGATTGGAGTTTCAGTTCAATGGCAATGAATTTGTGGAATATCACGGCAATGACCAAATTAAGCAGGTTCTTGTCGATAATGGTATCAAAGTTGCTTTGAACATTAATGCCAATGAGATTTTCTTCAAGGATGCGGATCATCCGAATACAGTCAACGTCTTCGACATGATGAACCGTTTGAAGGAAGCTCTTGAAGATGATGATGAAATGGCAGTTCAGAAGAGTCTGGATGAACTGGATTTCGCCATCGATCAGGTACTGGATAAAAGAAGCAAGATCGGTTCGACTTTCAAGGAACTTGAGTCCAGTGGAGATCGAATCGACAGCAGCATCGATTTCAAGTCTGCTGAGTTGTCCAAGTTGGAAGACATGGATCTGGCAAAGGGTGCGGTCGACTTGAACAACGCAGAATTGAAACATCGAGTCGCTCTCGACTCGGCTGCGAGACTTATCCAGCCGACGTTAATTAATTTTTTGAAGTAGTCTTTTTCATTCGATTGGAAACAGTGAGGAACCATGAATGCAGCACCTCCATATTCAATCGCGTGATGTCACACGGGGCTTCTGTCTGTTGGAAACCTCGAATATCGTAAGTTCTTTCTTCGCCATGGAGGGTGAAAATGCTTATCTTAACAAGGAAGTTAGGGGAAAGTATCACGATAGGGGATGATATAAAGATCCAGGTATTGGAGATAAAAGGCAAGCAGGTGAGGCTGGGCATTCAGGCTCCAAAGAAGTACAGCATTCATCGTGAAGAAATATATCAGAGAATTCAGGAAGAAAACAAACTTGCTGCTCAACAGAGCCCTCTGAGCCTGAAGAGCTTGACCGATATCTGGAAACGCAAGAAGTAGCATCCCTGTTTTATATCGTGGATATTTTAAACATTTGAGCAATTCGCTCATGAACTTCCTGAATATCGGGATCACTTCAAAGAGAGGCATAGAATGAAGTTTGATACTACTCGGTTTGGTCAGATCGATGTGAAACCAGAGGACATTTTGATATTCCCGGACGGGCCTTTGGGATTTCCTGACTGCACAAGATTTACGTTCATCGACGAAGAGAGGGCAGCGCCGTTTCGCATGCTGCAATCATTGGATAATCCCGCACTGGCTTTTGTGGTTGTGGATCCCTTGATCGCAAAACCCGATTTTCAGTTTGATGTCACCGTTGAAGACCTGAAGCTTATCAAGGCTGAAACGACTGACAATCTGCTGGTGTATGCGATTGTGACCATGAACCGGAACATTCACGAGGTGACGATAAACCTTCAGGGACCGCTGGTGATTAATCCCAAACAGAAACTGGGGCATCAGTTCGTGCTGATCGATACGGAATATACGACCCGTGAGAAGTTGCTGCAGAATGTCGATGAAACGCTGGAAACTGAAAGCGATCAGACGGAAAAACAGGTTATACCTCAGAAACAGGCGGTTTAAAAGGCGAGAGTCCAGACAGTGAAGATGGTTCTTGCCTCCGGCGTGTCAGTATAACCGGGGCGCATGATGCCATTGTCATTGACATATACCTGTAATAAAAGACTTTTGGAAGTTTAATTGGTTGTGCTTAACACTTCGGAACTCTCTTTTCGTTCCTTCCGGTTGAGCCAGGCAATTGGGCGCCATTCATATGCCTCTTGTGTAATCGATATTCGGCATTGATGAGACCACACCCTTTTGGAAACCCCTAATTCCAATGGGTTGTTAACGGTCCAATGCCGAATTTTCGATGTTCTTCCCCTACAAAATCCTGCGGACTGCACTTCGAATCTTTATTTCCGCCTGCTCTCCAACAATTCGGCAATCTGAATCGCATTCAGCGCAGCTCCTTTGTATAGCTGATCTGCCACCACCCAGAATGCAATTCCGTTTGTAACTGAAATATCCTCGCGAATTCTTCCGACCCAGGTGTCAATGCTTTCGGATACCTCGTGGGGTGTCGGGTAACCACCGGGCTCCAGAACATCTTTAACCTTTATTCCAGGGGCGTTTTCCAACAGTTTTCTGGCTTCATTCGCAGTGAGTTTTCTTTCCGTTTCCACATTGATTGCCTCCGAATGGGCTCGAAAAACGGGAACCCGGACACAGGTCGCAGAAACCATCATTGACGGCGCAGACATGATTTTACGGGTCTCATTCACCATCTTCATTTCCTCTTTGGTATATCCGTTTTCCAGAAACACATCCACATGGGGGATCACATTGAATGCGATCTGAACCGGGTAGACCTCTCTCTTGAGCGGCGTTCCTGCCGCATATTCGGCCACTTGCCGCTCGAGTTCCGCCATTCCTGAAGCTCCGGATCCGGAGACCGACTGATAGGTGGCCACCACCACCCGTTTGATGACCGCCGCGTCGTGCAGCGGTTTTAATGCCACAACCATCTGGATGGTTGTGCAGTTTGGATTGGCGATAATGCCCTGGTGATTGAATGCCGCTTCCGGGTTGACCTCGGGGACAACCAGCGGAACCCCCTCATCCATGCGAAATGCACTTGAGTTATCGATCACAACTGCCCCGGACTTCACTGCGGCAGGACAGAATTCAACACTCCTTGATGCACCGGCTGAAAAAAAAGCAATATCGATACCTTCAAAGGCATTCTTTGTCAGTTCCTCAACTGCAATCATCTCTCTCTTGAACCGGAGCTTTTTTCCCACGGATCGTTTTGAAGCCAGCAAACGCAGCTCAGTAACGGGAAAATTCCGCTGTTCCAACAATTTAATCAGCTCAGTGCCAACAGCACCGGTCGCACCGGCGATTGCAACTTTCTGTCCCATTTTGGTTTCATCCACAAAAATAAGTTATTTCATGCACTTAAAGACTAAAAAACCGATTCTGGCCGTTTGTTGATATCCCACACGCGACTTTTCGCCTGATTTTTTTGAGATATCCGGGTCGGATCGCTTGCCCAGTTACGGATGGGTGACCGGTTGTGTAATATTCAGGATATAGTTCTGGAAAAGATCCGGCAATATGGATATGACAATTTCTTTTCCTGCCAGCGGGCAGTCGAGAATGGCCTCTTCTATTATTTCAATTGTTATTGCAGACAGTGCCGGTTCGGAAACAGGCGCATAGCTGATGTGCCAGGGTTCGGGATAGATGCCGTTTTGATAGCGGGCATAGGGTCTGAAAAAACCGAAACGACCCATATGCTGGTCCAACCAGCAGTGCAGCTTATAGAAGATGCCGCCCGGTTCCGTCTCTTCGGGGAGCAGCTTGATCTGGTAGTCTTCCGGCATTGCGGTCCGATCGACCACATCGATATCCGAACCCCAGTGGTGTCGACTGCCGCCGGGCAAAGCAGTCCAGTTGAGAATGTTTTTCACAATCAATTCCGGGGGCATCCCGGCAAAATCAAGCTTATCGCCGTCAATGGAATAAAGCGCACGCCTGCCGGTGAATTTCAGGTTCCATATTTTCAATTGGGAGTCA
>JAHJRI010000187.1 GCA_018830885.1 bacterium
TCCTTATTCGGTCTTTTTTCGGACACAAAAATCCCCGCAAAAGCCTTAATAAATAAGGGATTCGCAAGGATTTGGCACGCCAGGTGCAAAAATGCTACAAGAAACAAACCTCAGGGGGAACCGACACAACGGAAACCCAGGCCGCCGTTGCTCCGGCCCGACGGATCGTAGCTGAGCCGAAGAGCCCCACGCAGGCTGGAAGCAGTGACGATCCAGCCACCACCCCGATTCACGCGGTGGGAGCCCCCTGATGAGGGTCCCTGGGGATTCCGCTGGTGACTGCTTGAATACGGACCATACCCGTCTGCTACCCATTCCGGGACATTGCCCGCCATATCATAGGTGCCGTTGATTTCCTGTGGTTTACTGCCTACCGGCCATGTCGAGATTCTATCACAACCCCCTTTTGTTTTCCAGTCTCTCCAGCTATCGCTATTAACCATCACCGCGTCAACACAGGAAACGGTGGATTTGCCTGAGGGGTATTTATATTTCCGGCCATCTTTCCAGGTGGCGGCTCTTTCCCACTCCGCTTCGGTAGGTAACCGTTTTTTTGCAAATTGGCAATAATTTTTGGCGTCCATCCAGTCAACACCGTTGACTGGATGGGTCTCTCTGCCGGCTACGCCCCAATTATAGTAGCTCCCGGTTGCGGGTGTTTTGCAGGTACCGGCCGTGACACATTTCCGGTAAGCGGCCACCGTCACTTCGGTTTTGTCAATATAGTAGGCATCCAGGGTCACCGTGTGCACCGGTTTTTCATCGTTGCTGCCCATCTCAAAATCACCCGCCGGGATCAGGACCATATCCTGCGGGACCGTTTGCTTCTGCTTGAGTGTTGCCTGCAGTTGCTGGTTTGCGTCATGGATGGAAACGCTCCGGTTCCAGTCCTGGTAACCCTCTTTGCTGACTTTAATGGCCATGCTGCCACCTGGATTCAAGCCTTTCAGCTCCAATGGCGTTTGCCCGGAATAGGCCCGGTCGATATAGACTTCTGCTTTGGACGGTTGACTGGTGATGAAAAGAGAACTGCCTTTTTTATCCAGCATCAGGGTCAGATCAAGATCTGCCCCCTCAAAAATACGAATGCGTTTCGATTCGGTTTGATACCCTCTCTTTCTGGCCTCAACAGCATAAATGCCCGGTTTGAGCCTGATCTGCAGGGGGCTGGTGCCGCTTAAGAGATCATCGATATAGATCTCTGCCTGGTTCGGTTCGCTGTTCACCTTTAAACAGCCCTTCCCCACAGCTTCTGTCTGCATTGACCCACTGGCCACGTGGGTGCCAGTTGATCCGGAAGTCCCGGTAGAAGATGCAGATGCTGAGCCGGGAGTTGCCGGTGACACAAACACGAAATCGCCCTTATCCAGGTGCCGGTTTCTGATTTTCCCATATTGGGGGTGTTGCCCTTCCCTGGAATAATTGATAACGGTGGTCTCTAAAAAATCTCCCAGTTCTGATCCGGTGACGTACCCATCCTTGTTCAAATCGCCTTCGCCTTCCAGGGCCCCGATAAACTGTTCTCGGAATATGCTTTTATCCGGCACGGTTTCATTAGCGCTGCCCGACGTGATAAACTGCCTGACAGGTTGGGTGGTTTTATAATTGATGGCCTGGGGAATGGCTCTACTTAACGCAAAAATCGATCCGGAAAAACAACTATCGAATAGAAACAGGGCATGCTTGGATTGTATCCGTTTGGCATAAACTTCGATGAGCTGCATGTCCAAAGCGCTATTCAAAAATCCATTTTTGTCCTTTTGAGGGACCGGTGCATTTGCAGGTACAATGTACCCCATCTCTTCGCCGTAGGACTGTTTTTCTGTATGACCGTGCCCGGCATAATAAAACAGCAGTCTATTTTGCAGGCCCATTCCATATTTTTTGATAAAATCTGTAAAGGCGGACTTTAATTCCTTGTCGTTCGGGTCCATGATCACAACAGGGGTGAAGTGATGTTTTTCCAGAGTAGATACGACTTTGGCAACATCCTCCCTGACACCCGGCAGCCTCGGCCAGTCCGTATAATTACTGACACCGATGACCAACGCAAAACTTCCGGTATATAATTGCACCTGTTTATTATTTTGATCCGGCAGGCTAACGGCAATTCCCCTGGCCGATGCGAATAACTGAAACGCCAGCAAGTTAACAAATAGAAACAAAATAAGAGCTTTCCCGAATTTCATGGCCAACACTTGAAAAAGGATAAACAATCGTTTGGCAATCGTGACTGTCTTTTCTTTATTATACAAACGGACAATATTTTCTTTTTCCAATTCTTTATCAGTCTCATTGAGTCGCTGTCAATTCGCGCGTCCTCAAAAAAATCCGCTAATGAACCCGCCAGCAAAATGTGCGACCACTCTGAAAAATAGATCGCCTGTTTCCACTTTCACTTTCGTTACTCACAGAAACAGGCTTTGACTATTTATCCTGGAAGTCGATCTCTACATCCTGGCCTTTCAGGAAAGGAAATGATGGGGGATTGTTCCCATGCGCTCATTGGCGGGATTTCTCCGGGCCAATAATTCCGATAAGTGAACAAACCTCAGGGGGAACCGACACAACGGAAACCCAGGTTGTTGTTCCGGTTCGACGGATCGTTGTTGTTCCGATTAGCCCCACGCAGGTTGGAAGCAGTGTTGTTCCAGCTACCACCCCGATTCACGCGGTTGGAGCCCCCTTTCCATCAATCCCTAGAACACAAGGTCCCAAAGGACCTTGCGAACCAGCGAATCTGCATTGGCATGACTGGTATGGCCGACCCAACTCATTGTTGAAGCCTTGATATCCTGCCAGGTTATCGTCCCCTCTTTGTATCGTTTTCGCTTGTATTTCATCCGTTTAATCCACAGGCGCCCTTTTTTGTTGTCTATCTTTAGACGATCACGGAATATCTGATACCCTAAAAAGGTGTTTCCCAGATGGGACGGGCGAATCTGGGTCTTTCCTCTGTGTAAGACAAGAAACAGGGTTTTCAGATAGTCGCTGACGGCCCCTTTCCATTCAGTTAACTCTTGTTTGCTATTGGAGAACAGCGCAAAATCATCGACATAGCGGACATATCCCCTGCATTTTAATTCTTCTTTGACAAAGTGATCAAATTCGTTCAAATAGACGTTGCAAAAGTGCTGTGACGTAAGATTGCCGATGGGCAATCCAGTATTCCGCCTGATTGAAAAACCGTCAGGAAAATAGGAAACATGGTCGCCACTGGGTGCAGAATCAATTATCCGATGGCACAGCGATAAAGTAGGCTTACATTTAATGGTACCGGCAATCTTTTTCTTCATGACGTCCCTGTCGATACTGGGAAAGAATTTCACAATATCACAGTTCAGTACATATCCAAACCGTCTTGAAAATTGCTGGTATCTCAAAACACCCCGATGGGTTCCCTTTCCTTTGCGGTTCGCATAGGAATCAAAAATGAACTTCCGCTCAAAATAAGGCACAACAACGTTGCACAGAGCATGCTGCACAACCCGGTCACGGAAATCGGATACCACTATCCATCTGTTTTTCGGGTCGAAGATCTGAAAGATAAAATAATCAGAACACTGATATTTTTGGTTGGCCAGCTCCTGTTGTAGGGTAATCAGATTCTCAGGCAGCCTGAAATTGAATTCAGCCACGACTTTTTTATTTTTCTTACCTTTCGATGCCCGTCTGGCTGCCAGCCAAAGATTTTCATAGTTAATGATTTCAGGGAACAAATAGCCAACCCTTTTCATCTGATTCCAGCCTTTTTTTTGACGGTTTTCAGCCAGTTGCCCAGCATACCACCAACGATATTTAACTCCGCCGCAGCAAACTCCATCTGTTTCAGGTTTAACAGTTGCTGATCAACACAAAGACGGGTAAGATAGCGTAACCGGTCCAGGCATATATTGATCTGGTTCAGTATCTTTTCCCGGTTCGGGGAGTAAACGGCTTCAATCAGTAAATCCATGGTGACGATCAGTCGGTCTTGAATCGGCTGTCCAATCAACACCCGTGATTGCCTCGGGAATCTGGCAATACGGGAAGTATACCAGTTCAGAAATGTATAAAACCTCTCAACCATCTCCATCTGGTCTTTCTGATGTTTTCGAGTCATCGCGTTTTTGGGGAATGGGTTACGGATGAATTTTTCCTTATTCGGTCTTTTTTCGGACACAAAAATCCCCGCAAAAGCCTTAATAAATAAGGGATTCGCAAGGATTTGGCACGCCAGGTGCAAA
>JAHJRI010000188.1 GCA_018830885.1 bacterium
AAGCAACTGATCCAATCCGCGGGTACTGATAGCCTCAAAAAACGTGCTTTTCTTCAATCCGTTTTCCGGGGTTACCAGCTCCTTTGCCAAATCATCTTCTTCCAGGGACTGCAGCAGATGCCTGCCGGATTCGAATCCCTGAAGATGATGATAGATCAGGACATTCAGTTGATCGTCGAATGAAAAGGACAAAGGCTTGTTTCCTTCAGCTTTTAATTCGGGACATGCTTCTTTCGCCACCAGCAAGGGCTCAAGAAATGCTCCGTAGGTTTTGTAGTTCAAAATTTTTCTAAATGCTTCGATATTCGGCTTCATCTCATAACTCCTTGTAAATATAGGCTTATGAGAACCGCCGGCTCGCATTTAGAGTAATAATGTCAAGCTAATAGTAGAATATTTGTTTGTTATAATTGATCTTTATCATATTACAAATTTTGATTTGCACTGCAATTTCCTAACCGGACACTACTGCCTTGATTTGTAAATTAAATAACCTGATCTTTTTTTAAATCGGTGATCTCAGTTTCATTAAATCCCCAGTCTTTCAAGATGGCTTCACTGTGTTCTCCGATTTCGGGTGGTGGTCCCTGTATTTCAGGGGATGTGCGGCTAAACCGGGGGGCCGGTGCCGGTTGGGGGAAGCCATTGAAATCGATAATGGTATTCCTTGCTTTCATGTGTGGGTGATCCTTGGCCTCTGCCATTGATAAAACAGGGGCAAAACAAATGTCGGTGTTTTCCATTAACTGGCACCATTCATCCCGGGTTTTCGTCTTAAAAACAGCCGCCAGCTTTTCTTTCAAGGTCTGCCAATTTTGCATATCCATCTGATCGTTAAATTCCGTATCTTTAATTCCGGCAGTTTTCAACAGGATTTTATAGAACTGGGGTTCGATGGATCCCACTGAGATCCATTTTTTGTCCGATGTTTCGTAAGTGTTGTAAAAGTGGGCAGCACCGTCCAGAATATTAGAGCCGCGTTCCTCTTTCCATAGTCCCGCTGCTTTCAATCCAAAGAAAATTCCCATCAAGGAAGAAGCCCCATCGACCATAGCAGCGTCCACCACCTGTCCTTTTCCAGATGTTTTTGCCTCAAGCAGTCCGCATACAAGGCCGAAAGCCAGGAATAGGCCGCCGCCCCCAAAGTCTCCAACAAGATTGAGGGGTATAAGCGGTTTTCCGTTCTTCTCACCCATGGCGTTTAAGGCGCCCGTCAATGCAATATAATTGATGTCATGACCGGCTGCCTGCGCCAGAGGGCCTTTCTGCCCCCACCCGGTCATACGGCCGTATACCAGTTTCGGGTTTTGTTTTATGCAGTCTTCCGGCCCCAGCCCTAGGCGTTCCATCACTCCTGGTCGGTACCCCTCTATCAGGCCATCAGCGTTTCTTATTAATCGTAACAGGATTTCAATGCCTTTTGTCGATTTCAAGTCCACGGCAATGGAGCGCCGACCTCGAAGCAAAACACTGTACTTTGCTTCAACCAGGTAATCCGAACCGCCTTTTCTGTCGATGCGGATTACTTCTGCACCCATGTCCGACAACATCTGGGCGCAAAACGGCCCGGGTCCGATCCCGCCCATTTCGACGATTTTTATTCCTTTGAGTGGTCCCATATCTTTATGTTGAATGTCAATAAATTGGCTTTTTATGGTGCTTGCAATTTTAAATATTGCTGAATTCCTCTACTTTCTGTTTAAAGTCTGGCCCAAAGACAAGCAGGCTCTGATTGCGATCTTCCAGATCGACCGCAGCTTCCAGCGAGGCTGCATGGGTGTTTACATTCAACACCGCTTTGGTCAGGCGCAATCCGGTCTCGCTTTTTGCAATCATCTGGCGTGCAGTGTTCATGGCGACATCCATTAACTGATCCTCTTCCACCGCACGGCAAACAAGACCTATTTTGTCAGCCTCTTCTGCATCGATCGTTCGTCCTGTCATAAGAAACTCAGCGGTTCGGGGCCTACCAATCCGACTCGGCAGAAAATAGGAGGTTCCAACTTCGCCCCCGGTCAAACCAAGGTTGACAAACGAAGCGGTGAACCGTGCCTGAGGTCCGGCGTATATAATATCTGCTGCCAAAGCCAGCCCCAGACCGCCTCCTGCTGCGGCGCCGTTAACTGCCGCGATTATCGGTTGCGGCAGCCGGTACATTTCAACAACCAGTCCCGAGACCCTTTTCTGTCTCGATTCAAGATATCTGGTCGTGTCCGTCAAAAGCTCTTTCATGGGGATGCCAAAACCGGCCGGTTTTTTGAAATCAAGATCGGCCCCGGCACAGAACCCTTTACCTTCACCTGTGATGATCAAAATCCTGACGGTTGTACCTGCCTTTAACACACGAAAAAGATCATACAGTTCATCAACCATCTCCAGATTTAATGCGTTCAACTTCTCTGGTCGGTTTAACCGCAGCAGACCGATGCCTGGTTCCAACTCTTCAAAAAGTAAGTGTTTATATTTCATTTTTGGCCTTGAATGAAGACAATTTCAAAAATAACTAAAGTCCCAATGATTTAGCGATAATCGATTTCATCACTTCATTTGTTCCGGCATAAATGGTCTGCACACGAGCATCCCGGGCCATGCGCACAAGCGTATTCTTTTCTGATAAACCATAATCTCCAGAGAAGCCCAAACATCTATTGATGATGGAGTTCAAGGCTTCAGAGGTCCTGTACTTTGCAATGGACGTTTCGATTATGACGTTTTCCTTGTTCATATGCCCAAGGATCAGCTGATCAATGAAGGCCCTGAGGATCCTTGATTCTGCCGTCATTTCAGCTAGTTCGAATTGAACTGCCTGTTCCGCTTTTATTGAACCGACTGCAGCATCTGAGTTTCGGAAATAGTTGACTGTTTTTTCCAGGACGTGCTCAACCCCTGCAATTGCTTGAATCGAGCAGACAAGACGCTCCTGCTGCAGCTTCTGCATTAACTGGATAAATCCGTTGCCCTTTTCCCCAATGATATTGCTTTTTGGAATCCGGCAATCCGTAAAGAACAGCTCAGCTGTATCCTGGCTGTGCATCCCCATCTTTTCCAGTTTTTTGTCGTGTTCAAATCCTTTGGTGCCGTCCTCAATCAGGTAGAGAGAAATGGCTTTATGAGGGTTGGAAATACTGGGATCTTTTGCAGCTACGATAACGATATCGCAATTAACACCATTGGATATAAAGGTCTTGGAACCGTTGATGACCACGTCGTCTCCATCTTCAACAGCAGTCATTTCCATTGATGCCACATCGCTGCCTGCACCGGGTTCAGTCATGGCAATGGCTGAGATACAATCACCTGAAGCACATCCGGGCAGGTATTTATGTTTGATCTCTTCCGAGCCAAAAGTTGATATATAAGGGACAACAATGTCACTATGCAGGGGGGCCATAATTCCCATATGCTCTGTTTTCACCAACTCTTCTGCAATGATGACTGAATGAAGAAAATCTCCTCCGGGACCGCCATATTCTTTTGGTACTTCGGTGCATAAAAAACCGTTTTCCCCCATCTGCTTCCATTTACTTTTTGGAACGATGTGTTCGGCTTCCCATTGATCAACAAAGGGCGTAAGCTCCTCTTTGCAAAATTTCTCAAATCGTTCTCGGAACCGGTGGTGGTCTTCTGTATAATTTAAGATTGTCATTCTGACTCCAGCTGAATTAGTTTTTCCCGACGATACCGGCCGCGATAATATCTTTTTGAATGTGATTATTGCCCGAGCTGTTTTCGATCATTCGAGCATCCCTGTAAAAACGTTCAACTTCATATTCGGTCATATAACCGTATCCGCCAAACATTTGAATGGCATGGTTGCATGCATTAACAGCTGTTTGGGCGGCTGTCATTTTTGCCATTGAACACAGCTTGGAATCGGTTTTTCCATTGTCCCGGATCCAAGCTGCCTTATAGGTTATTATCCGGGACAGTTCAATCTGGGTTGCCATTTCAGCAATCTTATGACGAGTCACTTGAAAATCGATAATCCGGCGGTTAAACTGGACCCTGCCCTTGGTGTATTCGAGGGTTCGATCCAAGGCTCCTGCAGCAATGCCGACCGCCTGGGCTGCGTCCATGATTCTACTGTCGTCAAAATAGCGCTGTATATAATCTGTCCCTTTTCCTATTTTTCCAATCAGGTTGGAGGCCGGAACCCGGACATTTTCAAATATCAGGTCTGCGGTATTCACCATATTTCCACCCAGATTTTTGCCACAATCCACAACCTTGATTCCGGGAGAATCTGCTTCAACCAGTATCAGGCTTCTGCCTTTATCTGCAGGCTCAACTGAAAGATCCGTCTGGCATAACAGGATGTAGTAGTTTGCCGCCCCTCCGTTTATAACGTAGGTTTTTTCCCCGTTAATCACCCATTTGCCATTCTGTTCAACAGCTGATGTTTGAAGTGCTAACGGTATTGCACCTAATTGGGTTTCAGAAAAGGCAGCACCGGAAAGGGCTTTTCCTTCGGCGATCTGAGGTAAAACCCTCGATTTGATCTCATCAGATGCAAAAAGAGCCAGGCATTCTGATGCAAACCCCGCATGAGAAATAGCATACCCCAAGGCTGAATCCTGGTGGCAGAGCTCTTCTGTGATCAACACATTTTCCAATAACCCAAGTCCGCCTCCGCCATGGTCTTCGGGGTAGTGAATGCCAATAAAACCGAGATCTGCCGCTTTTTCCCACACCTGAATAGGAAAGGTCCGGCTTTTCTCTAATTCATAAGCCAAATCCTTATCAAATTCCCCCTTTGCAAAGTCCCTGGCGGCTTTTACGATCTGCTTTTGTGATTTACTTAACTCAAACATAATGATCTCCCAGAATAACCTTTATAATTCCTGACACTTGCAGCAAAAAAATGCCCCTTTACAAAAAAGCCCCTCAATCAATAAATCTTTTATTTAGATGAAACCAAACATATTTAGCTCTAACCGGAGCGTATCAATTTCGTTTTTTGTGCCCTTTGGCTAAAAACGCCTTAACCCGTTTCTTATGCTCCGGGGACTGGAGGGCTACTGTCTGATGCACTGCCTCCCAGTTCATGGCTTCATTCAGGGACATGTCGAAGCTCTTGTTAAGTCCCTCCTTGATCAGTGACATGGCAAGGCAAGGTTTCTTTGCCAGCTCAATAGCCAGGGATTCCACTGCTAAATCGAGATCTTCATCTGCTGTTGATTTGTATATCAACCCAAGCGACTCAGCCTCTCGTCCCTTGACTACGTCTCCAAGCATGGCAAGCTCTCTGGCTTTGACCATACCGACAAGTCGGGGCAGAAGGAAAGTGCCACCACCGTCTAATATGGCACCGAGGTTGATAAATACCTGGCAAAACTGGGCATCATGAGAAGCCAGTACAAAGTCCCCATTTAATGCGATATTGACCCCGACAACATATGCAACCCCTCTCACTTTACTGATAATCGGCTGGGGCAACCCCCTCATCGTTATAACCAGATTTGTGACCCGTTTCATGTCCTGGAGAAAAACATCCGGCTTGTGTTTTTCATTCAGCAGGCTCATGCTTCCGCCTGAAGAGAAGTCAATACCACTGGTTTTACCAGTGGTATTGACCTGCTGAATAATCTCCGCAACCGGCATAACCGCCGTGTCAAGTCCAACAATCTGGCCCGCTCCTACCAATTGGCTGTCTGCGTCGATTTCTTGGTTGAGATCGGTGGCTAAGTCCCAGAGCGGCTCGTGCCCTATGATGCTGCTGGATTTTTTATTCTTCCAGAATCGCGCACTGAAATTCTTAAAAGAAACAGAAACCGTGTCTGTGTCCTTGGCATTTAAAAGCGCCTTCTTAATGTCTATATGGACCGGAGACTCGTCACTGGTTAGAAACCGGGTTCCCATCAATACACCTTCTGCTCCCAAAGCCATCGCTGCGGCCATGCTCCGCCCATCCCCAATACCTCCGGCGGCGATGACCGGAATAGAGATCGCATCAACGACCATTGGGACTAACGGTAGCGTGGCAACAGCCTCTAATGAATTGAGGCCGCCGGACTCATATCCTTTGGTGATTACGGCATCAAGACCCTGTGCTTCAGCCCTCTTTGCCTGGGATACATCAGCAACAACCTGGAATACTTTGACTCCGACCGATTTTAACTGCTCCAGATTTTTTTCAGGATTTCCCGCGGAAGAGATGATGAACCCGATTTCTTCCTCCAGTAACACCTGGAAGATCTCGATTGAATTCGGCACCGTCCAGGCAATATTGACAGCAAAGGGGGCGTCTGTTTGCTGCCTGACTTGTCGAATCTGCTGCCGTAAATCATCGATCTGCATACCGGCAGAAGCAAGACAACCCAAACCACCCGCTTGTGAAAAGGCAGATACAATCGGAGCCATAGATATTTTCATCATTGGCTCCAAGAGAAGTGGATACGTGATGCCGCACAGCTGACAAATTTTCGAGTTAAAAACCATTTACCTGCTCGAATATAGACTTGTTACACCAATCCAGCCCTGAAAAGACTGGATTTAAGCCCTTTCATCAGTTGATCGTTTCTGCAACTGCATTACCCAGAACAACCTTTCCATCTTGATTGGTTGTTCGAATAATGTATTTTCCAACATCAGTTTTCCAACCTTCTGTTTTTAGAGTGTCTCCCGGAAAGACAACGTTCATGAAACGGACGGAAAACGACTTCAGTTTGGACGGATCGCTACCGCATATTTCATGCACCAGGGCCTTGCCTGCGATCCCGAAACTACACAGTCCGTGCAGAATCGGCTTGTCAAAGCCCCCTTTCTTCGCAAATGCAGGATCGATGTGCAATGGGTTTTTATCGCCACTGAGACGGTACAAGGCGGCCTGATCTACGCTGGTTTTTTGTTCCACACTGAAATCCGGCACTTTTCCTTCCGGAGGGTCTATCTTTTCAGTCTTAGGCCCCCGGTCACCACCGAAGTTCCCGCCACTGCGATCTATAATCACGGCTCTGTTCTCAAATACAACGTCACCGCTTGCATCGCGACTTTCAAGACTCAAATTAACAATCGCACCGCTATCCCCCTTGTCATAGATTGAATCACATTTCAGAGAGGTGTTAATCGTGCCCGATGTTGCTATCGGTTTGTGCAGGATAATTTTCTGCTCACCGTGCAGAACTGTATACATGTTCAGATTGGCTTTCGGAACAAATGCATTAAGTAAAGCCGGCAGGAACGGTACCACTGCGAATGTGGGAAATGCTTTAAGGTTTTTCTCATACACAAAATCGAGCTCCCCCACACCTGCTCCGAGGCCCAGGGCGTATAAGATCAAAGTATCCGGGTCATAACTGAAAGCCGGGGTTTCTAGCGATTTTCCGATAACATCTAAATTGATGGCCATGGTTGCTTCCTCTCTAAATTTGAGAATTAAGATTACATTGAAAATCCGCCACCACAAATTAAGACCTGGCCCGAAACATAGTCGGACAGGGGTGACGCAAATATCATAATTGATTTTGCAGCTTCTTCTACTGTCCCGGCTCTTCCCATGGGAATCATCTGAATGAAAGCGTTTCTCTGCTTTTCCGGTACGCCCACCGCAATTTTTTGCCCTTCTGACTCAACTGTTATCCCCTTTTCTTTATCCTGTGTTAAGCGTGTATCGATAAACCCGAAAGCCACACAATTGGCCTGTACGTTGTACCTCGCCCACTCTTTGCTCATTGTCTTTGTCAGCCCGATGATTCCCGATTTTGCAGCGGAGTAATTGGCCTGTCCCAGGTTGCCCCCGACACCGGCAACAGACGATATGTTGATTATTTTTCTGGAAACGGCTGCACCGTTTTGTGTTATCTCTTCCTTGGCGGCATCACAAAAAAGCGGTTTGGCAGCTTGTATGATGCGAAAGGGTGCTTTCAGATGAATATCCAGGATCTTGTCCCACTGCTCCTCAGTCATTTTGTGAATCAGACTGTCCCATGTGAAACCTGCATTGTTGACAAGGATGTGCAATGCCCCAAAATTATCCGAAGCGGCCTTCACAATCCCCTGCGCAAAGTTGGGGCTTGTAACATCACCAATATAAGCGAATGCCTCGCCCCCACTCTTCTTGATTTCTGCCACTGTCTCCTCTGCTGGTTCAGCATCAATGTCACTGACCACAACCTTGGCGCCTTGTGCCGCAAACAATTCTGCTGTCGCTCGACCTATTCCCCTGCCGGAACCGGTTATAATCGCTACCCTGTCTTTCAACATGTTTTCCATTTGTCTATCCTCTGATTGTTTGATTTGAAACAAAAAACAGGATGTAAATAAAATTTACTAATTTTTGATCTGGCAAAGGCCCTTCGGAGACCAAAAAAGGAGTCAAAATTGCAAGTAAGTAAATTTAACTTACATCCTTGCTCGTAGTTGTTCCTATGGAGAAAAATTAAAACTCATGTTCAACTCCACAACCTACTTGAAAAAGTTTCGTGTCCTAGTTTATACGCATATTTATCATTCCAAAAATCACCCTTTTAGTTTTCTCAAATTAGCAACGCCATCGAACAGGGTATCACAGAATATTTCCTGCAGCTTATCAACATCAATAGGTTCATCAAAAATAATTGCAGGCAGTAGAAGATGTTCAATGGTTCCCAGGACAATTTGCCGGAAGTGTTGAGGCGAAACATTTGGCTGGAGTTCACCATTGTCAATTCCTTCCTGAACAATAGTGGAGATCAAATTAGCATAGATTTTAACCGTTTGGTATGTTTCACTTTCAAAATAATCTTTGTGGGCCCGGACTTCAAGCAAGAGAATTTTAGCTGAAACTCTGTCTCGATCGTAAAAGTTGATTGTACTCCATGCCAGCTTCCTCAGCTTTTCCAGCACCGATTTTAGTCCTTTTAGCTCAATTGTGAGTTGATTTATAAACGTTTGCAAATATCTGGTCAGCACACCATGTAGCAGGCCCCGTTTATTACCAAAATATCGATAGATTAAGGCTTCATTAACACTAGAGTGCTTTGCGATCTCAGATACCGTGATAGAACCGAAGTCCTTTGTTAAAAGGAGATCTCTCAGTGCCGATGCCAGTTTCTCGCGTCCTGGAGGTGATGTATTTCTGAATTTCGAGGAATCCGTCACTGGCTTGCCTTTCATGTCTCTTTGTTTCATTCTGATGATTTTGGTTAAGTGAGGGACTTGTTCCATATAGTTGAGCTGCCGGTAAAGTAAAAATTACTTACACCTAGGTTTTTGTCAAGTCTTTTTTTCAAATATTCTTCTGATGCTGAAAACAGGTGAGGTGAATTCGCTTTTTGCAGGTCAAGTAGAAATGAACCGGATTTGCATTCTCGTCACCAATATTAGGGTGTTTTTGAGTAAATTAGCGGCTTAAAAAGAGTTACCAGGATGTTATCAGGCAGGAATTATCTTTCTCCCCTGTTTTTTATACTCGAAACAGACTCAACCGCTCTTCGCAATCACCCTCATGACACGGGAAGTGTTACACAACAATTTCCGGTTGACGGGTACGGTCCATCCGGCATCGTCGATGGGGATCCACACAATCTTCGGGGCGTCGGTCTTCGGTGGCAGGTCCCGGGCGGTTTCCCGTGTGGTCAAAAAAGTAAAATCAGCGCAAAGCTTTAATATAAGACGATTTACAGAAGGATTTGCTTCAAAATCCCGTCCATGACCATCACGCCGCCTCCCGATGGTAGTACTTCAGCACACCTCCCAGGCGCGACCGGCAGTCAATTTCACCCTTTCGATTCCCAGGATCACAATTGGCAATTGGAAATAGCAAACAATTTTCCTTGCCTTGATGGTTTCTTTCCTGATGATAATGGATTGTGTACTCTTTCAGAGCCAGCAGCAAACTTTTCTCTCCGAAGAAAATCAGCCCAGAAATGCATTCAGACTTGATGGATAAAACCCATCTCTCAGCGAATGCATTCAAATTCGGGCTCCGGATAGGCAACTTCAATGGCTCCACTCCGCCGGATTTAATTATGGAGCAAAAGGAGCTGCAGAATTTGGAGTCTCTATCGTGAATCAAATATCGACAACCTGACAAAATGCCCCAATCTGCCATTGTCCAATTTCGTGCTATCTGCTTCATCCAGTCTTCATTGGGATTCGGTGTAACGCCAGCGATATAAATCTTCCGACTGGCAAGGTGGATGAAGAACAAAACGTAATAGGTGATCAAACCAACTGGAGTAATGACTCAGCGGTGAAAAAGTCACAAGCGGCCAAGACATTTTGATGTTTCTTGATGAACGTTGCCCAAGTTGTATCTTGGTTTCTGTCTTGTGCTGGAGGAATGCCGTTGCGTTTCAACACATTTCCCACGGTCTGGTCACTTACTGAATATCCCAAGTTGGAAAGTGCTCCCACAATACGATCATATCCCCAGCCAGGGTTCTCTTCGGCAAACTGGAGGATGAGGTGCTCAAGTTCAAGACTAATCGGTGGCCTGCCAAATGTCTTTCGATAAGAAGATCCGTCGAACTTCTTTGCCACCAGTCTTCTAAACCATTTTAGAATCGTCTCCGGTTTAACAATACAGGAAATCTCTTTTAAAGCCTTAAGTCCCATTCGTTTGCCAATCTTGGCCAATTGAATACGTTCTCTATTGTTAAATTGCACTGGCTTATTGAGTTTCGATTTCAGGATTTTGTTTTCAGCTGCCAGATATTCGTTCCTGATTAGCAATTCTTCGTCAACATGACCACCCACCAGTAGAGTAGAACCTCGGTGCTTGATTTTAGGCAGGGGAAGTGGCAGTTCGCCTGTGGTTTTCACCATCGCACAGGTGCCTTAATCCTTACCGTGACCAATTCCCTTAGCCCCCTCGTCGAACCGTAAGTCGAGTTTTCCCCGTTACGGCTCTCCAACGACTTTCACCAGTAGCTTATCAATTACCGTTGTCGTAGAAATACTTTAATCAACCAAACCGAATCAAACCCAGTCGGAAAAGTTGATAACCGGAGATCCTCCGAAGACCTCTTGTTTGATCATTGTATTTCCGCTTCAAGAATATGCGAAGACGATTAAAGACAAAACCATTCAGTACCAGAAGACGTTTCCTTTGACTTGCAGGGACACTATGATAATTGTTCCACCCACGGATCATCGGATTCAATTCTTTAATGATCTCCTCCAAAGATAGGCTATAACGACCACCTATCACTTGACGAATGCGCTCTCTGATCCGTTTCATAGATTTATTAGACGGCCAGAGTCGGCATGAATGGGTTAGCCGAGATCCCTTTTTCTTGACCGGGCTGAGACGAAAATGCATCCCTAAAAAGTCAAAACCATTGGCAACATGAACTATCCGTGTTTTCGTCGGGTGCAGGGTCAGCTTAAGACGAGACAGCATCTCCTTTACCCGCTTCAAAACGGTCTTGCCGTTACGCTTCAACAGGACAACAAAATCATCACAATACCGAACCAAGAGTCCAGGAATTCCGGATTGCTGGAACATTTTATCGAACGAATGCAAATAGATATTCGCCAATAATGGCGAAATCACAGAACCCTGGGGCGTTCCCAATCCATTAGAGGCTAAGAATCTGCCATCCTCCATCACCCCCGATTCCAACCAGCTTTCGATCAGACCTAGGAGATGGGGATCACTAATTCTCTTGCGAACCAGTTTCATGAGAAGTGCCTAGTTAATCGTATCGAAATATCCCTTGATATCCGCATCTATCACAACTTTATAGCCTTCAAAGGTGATCTTGCGTCGAATAAATTCGATCGCCTGGTGAGTGTTTTTCCCCGGGCGAAAGCCGTAAGAGCAGTCTAGAAAATTACTCTCAAATATCGGTTCAATCACAAGTTTTACCGCCATCTGGACCACGCGATCGCGAATGACAGGAATTCCCAAGGGTCTCTTTTCAAAGGCACCAGGTTTTTCGATGTAACAGCGAAGGACTGGGCAGGGTTTATAGTCATGACACCACAGGTCCTGACGTAATTCCTCCAGGAAACGGGTTATGCCTATCTCCTGCTCAATATACTCGATGTTCTCTCCGTCGATACCGGCAGCACCTTTGTTCGATCTGACCCTTTTCCAAGCCTCATATAGAACATCTTCTCGGTACACCTTGTCATACAGTGCTCCGAATTTTCTCAAAAGCGATTGTTTCGCTAGATGGTAAAGTTTAGATTGCAAGTCAGGCACTTTACTGCGCATCTTAATAGCCATAGGCACTCATGCTTCCTGAATCGTTAATCGATAGGAACGGAATCCCGCTCCGGCATACATCTAAACATAATCGAGGTATGGCCTCTCGCTCAAGGGAAGTTATGTTGTCTTCCCCGTCATCACTTCAGGGCCACTCCGACTTCCCTACGCCCATCACAAAGATCTTGCCGGTTTCATCCGACTTGATTCGGCTTACCACGATCGGAGACCGTGGAGACGCAAGGATCTCCGGTCCAACATCTATTTTCTTTCTCCGCATGCCATCGGCCTTACTCCGGGTCTCAAGTGAGTGCAAACGCCCTTTGCTTCCTCACCTGTAATAGCCTTCCCCCTTAGCATAGAAGGTCGGCAGGTATCCCCTCCATCGAGCGGGTTTATCCCACAATCAGACTCTCCCAGCTATTTTTGTCTGATTAGAGCTTACGAATCTGCACCGTTCGCTTTATGCTACGGCCTGCGGATTTGGTTAGCCCCCCTGACTGGGTAAGACCGTCTTATGACAGCCTGTCACGGGACATTGTCGGGGCAAGTTCAGCCTGGATGTTACCACCCAAGCCCGCCCCCAACCTACATACCCAAAAGGGCAATTGGTATGGTTGTCACCTTTCAGACAACTAGAAAATAAACTCGAAACCGCGTACATGCCAATGCTTCAACCGCTTCCATAAAGCCTCCTTCCAATGCTGCATTGCCCTAATTTTTTGAGAGAATTCGATAAAAACAGACAGCTTACCAGGACATATTGAAAAGCTCAATCTGAGCGATGGACGGAACAGGGCAATCGCATGACTTTTCCCCGCCATTACTGAGCTAGCACCATTGCTGATATTAGGGTGTCTGAGTATCATTATTTGAGTAAGCATTATCCTTTTGACGCTGATTCATGCAGAAAGGCGCAGCTCAACGAACCCGTGGGATCGCCCGTTATCATTGAGATTTTCATGCGATTGCCCTGATGGACGGAATTATTGTCTTATTTTCGGTTGTATCTTTTGTAAACAGGGGCTTTAGAGAGATTTTACTTTTTTGATAATCATTAAAAGTGTTCTTATTTATTGAGATCCGGAAGGGGGTCTGTTTTCGATCGAGAGGCACTGATAATGTTCTTGCTCGCAGATTTCAAATTGGAAAGGAGATTGCAAAGACACCTCCAGTTTTTCAAACTTTTTAAGCGACCAAACTTAAGAGTTAAAAATTAACAGGAGGTGCCAAATGAAAGCATACGCTGGAATCGATTTGCATTCAAACAACAATTTTATCGGAATCATTGACGAACAGGGCCAGAGGCTTTTTAGCAAACGCCTGGTCAACGAGCCTGATCGTGTCATCGAAGCACTAAATCCGTATAAAAAAGATCTGGCTGGAATTATCATTGAATCTACCTACAACTGGTATTGGCTGGTGGATGCATTGGAGGCTCAAGGTTACAGGGTTCATTTAGCAAATCCCAGCGCGATTAAGCAGTATGAGGGGCTGAAATACACTGATGATCAATGGCATTCGTTTTGGTTGGCCGAGATGAAGCGCTTGAAGATCCTGCCTGAAGGATACATTTACCCAAAGGAGCAACGCCCAACTCGGGATTTACTGCGACGTCGGATCTTGTTTGTGAAGCATCGGACTGCTCATACACTAAGTCTGAAAAGTATGATCGCCAGAAATCTGGGGATAACACTTGGTGGCAAGGTGGTACAGCGACTGAAGAATACCGATGTTGCTGACATGTTCACATCACCGGATCTTTACCTAACCGCTAAACACCATATTTCAGCGATTAGTAGCCTTGGTAAGATCATTAAAGAGATAGAGAAGGAAGTAAAATCCAAGGTGGAACTCAAGGAAGAATTCAAGATGCTGCTTACCATGCCTGGTATCGGTGATGTGCTTGGAGTAACTATTATGCTGGAAGTAGGAGACATCACCAGGTTTCCCAAAGTTGGCAACTATTCCTCCTATTGCCGCTGTGTGGGCACTAAGAGGATGTCCAACAACAAGAAGAAAGGCGTGGGCAATCGAAAAAACGGGAATCGGTACCTGAGTTGGGCCTACGCTGAAGCAGCTACCTTTGCTATCAGGTTTTGCCCTGCAGCGCAGAAGTATCATCAACGAAAAAAAGCTAAAACAAATGGCTTTGTTGCTACCAAAGCATTGAGTAACAAAATTGCCAGGGCTACCTATTACATGATGCGCGATCAGATTCCTTTTGATGTTAAAAAACTTTTTTCTTGAGCATCTTGTGTGCAGCGGTAAACCGGACTGTAGGGTTGGTAATAAGCCGATTATTTTGATTGGAACCCGCCGCACATTCTTTTGAACAGAACTTGTGCGGCGGGGAACCGGATCGTGTGGTTGGTATAAAGCCGTCTTTTTTTGATTGGAAACTGCCGCATATATGTCATCAGTTAAAAATTTTGAAGTGGAGATTATAAGGTACTTTTAACAACCAGATAATAAAACAAGGAGGATCCAAGATAGTTACACTTAATCAATAACTGGAATGTTTTTACAAGAATTCGGTTCGCCCATGTCATGAACCGGAAAAGGGTTGGCTAATAACCAAAAATTTTGTGACATACCCATTGGACATGGCATGGAACTGAAGGCTTTCTGGGAATCATTACGATTCAAGGGCAGTGTTTTAAGTATGTAGTTCAATTCACATAAAACACAAACGCCTTAAACCCGATGGATGACTGGTGCGGATCAATGCCTGTTTTTCCAAATTCGATAGACAGGCATTCTGATTGAGCAAAGAGATAGAAATAACAGGTGCGGATTGGGCGTAAAAACAACGTTAGTGGAAATGTAGAGATAAAGCCAAGCGAAAAAACAACCATTTTTTGCGGGGAGGAGTGTGTTTATTGTTGACTTACACTTTAATGGATGACCACACGACCAAAAAACTGCCTGTAAAATTACACATTTTGGAAAATGAGATCCTTTGAAGTTCAGCTGAGACATTCTGCTTCCTTTGCAAATTTAAAAACACTATCAATTCTCAGCTTCAATGTAAAACGGATTTTTGCGACAGAACCCAAGATTATTCAACCGGCAGCTGCACCAAAGACCTTGGAGAATCCAAAGAGAGGAGCGGACTCTCCGCCACGACATCTTAACCCGCCTTAACATCACCCCCGTCCTTGAAGTGCTCCCCTTTCCGAGATTACAGATCCAGTGCTGCTACCAGTTTTGCGTAGTGGTAGTCGGTATCACCCATCACATATTCAAACGCTTTGGCGCGTCGGTAGAACAGCCCGATGTTAAACTCCCGGGTGGTGCCGATACCACCGTGGATCTGGACGGATCGCTCGGTGATGAACTTGAACTTTTCATTGACCTGGGCTTTCAGAGCGGAAATTTCCGTGGCAACATCCATCCCTTCGTCAATCATCCAGCAAACCTTATGGTAGTAGTAGAGGCTGGTATCGTAGGCCAGCAGCATATCGGCCATATAGTGCTGAATGGCCTGGAATCCGCCAATGGGAGTGCTGTATTGTTCCCGTTGCTTGGCGTATTCCTTCGTCATATCAATGGCCTCAGCACAACCACCCAGCATCTCCGCACATTTGGCAAGGGTCGCCCGGGCTTCGATTTTTTTCAGGATCTTCCAGCCTTCCCCAATCTTTCCGATCAGATTGGCTTCCGCCACTGCCACATCCTTGAATACGAGTCGGCAGAGGTTGTCTTTACCGATACTGGACAGTTTCGTGCAGGTAATACCCGGGTCCCCGGCATCCACCAGAAACAGTGTTACCCCGCTGCCAGCAACGCGGGCAGCAACGATCAACTGGTTGGCGATATTGGCGTCCATGGCAAACATCTTGACCCCGTTCAGCACAAATCCACCGTTGCTTTTCAACGCCGGCATGTTGATGCCGGACTCCAGGTAGCTGCCCTCCTCCTCCAGTTGTGCCAGTGACATGATCCGTTTTCCGGCGGCAATTTCGGGCAGCAGCGCTTCTTTCTGTTTTTCCGATCCGCCTTCAACCAGGATCAGTCCGCACTGGATGACAGTTGAGAAAAAGGGCGAAATAAAGGCCTTCTTACCCATCTCCTCCATGATAATGGCCACGTCACCAAAGGGGTCTCCCAGGCCACCGTAAGCTTCCGGAAAATACAGCTCCATCCAGCCCAGTTTCGCCATTTTCTTCCACATGCTGCTCGAGTAACCCGCCTCACTATCTTCAATCTCCCGCACTTCATCAAAGGGACACTCCTTGGCCAGAAACTCTTCCACGGACTTGCGAAGCATACTCTGTTCTTTTGTATAATCAAGATCCATTGTTCTTCTCCATCAATTATGCAGTTGTTCGTTGGTTATTTTCGCTTTAATCATTCAGGGTTCGTAACTATTCACCGTTTTATCAGCCATTGGAACAGGGTTATTTGAACTTCAGCCGTGGCAGTCCAAGGCCGGTCCAGGCAATCAGGTTCCGCTGGATTTCGTTGGTTCCGGCGAATATGGTTGCTCCTTTACTGAATTGATAGAGATCGACCATGCTGCCGCCAATGGGGGCAAATTCTCCATGATCCAGTTGACCGTAGGGCCCCATGATTTCAGTTGCATAATTGGAGAGCTGCTGTGCCAGTTCGGTGGAAAACAGTTTGGACTCTGAGGCGGCTGTAATCAGCGACATGAAGTCCTGCTTCTGGTGCAGGTCAGCTATCTTATAGGCCAGGGTCTTACCCACCTCCGAACCGATGAACAAATCCACGATCTTGCGTCGGGCCGTGGGATCCTGGGAAATCGGCTGCCCGTTTCGCTGGGTGGTTTTGGCATATTGAATCAGGTCTTCCAGCATACGCTTGGCGCCTGAAAATCCGCCCGCCCCGCTTCTCTCAAAATTCATCGTCTGCCGGGTCAGGTTCCACCCCTCCCCTTCAACGCCAATCAAATCCCTGGCCGGGATGCGGACATCCTTGAAAAATACTTCGTTGTACAAATGCTTACCATCCATGTACAGGAGGGGTCGAACCTCGATCCCCGGCAGATCCATGCGCAGGTGGAAAACAGACAGCCCCTTGCCTCTCTTGGAATCCGGGTCCGTGCGGGCCAGCAGAAACAGGTATTCAGCCTTGTGCCCGCCGGTGGTCCAGGTTTTCTGGCCGTTCACCACAAAATGGTCACCATCCCGCAGGGCGGTGGTGGTCAGTGAGGCCAGGTCGGAACCGGCATCCGGCTCACTCCAGCCCTGGCAATAAAAAGCCTCCCCCTTTGCAATGGGGGGCAATAACCGCTGCTTCTGCTCTTCGGTAGCTCCGGCCAGCAGGGTGGGCGCAAACATCCCCACAGCAAATCCGCATACGCCGGGCGCCCCATAGTATCCCCTGACATCGTCAAAAATCACCTGCTCCATAATGGTCGCTTCCAGTCCGCCGTATTCTTTCGGCCAGCCCAGCGACAGCCATTTCCGCTCGCCCAGTTTCCGGGCCATGGTCTTATGGAATTCAAACCCCTCATCCGAGTTGTAGATGCCCTCCAAACCCCCGTTTTCGAACTCCGGTGGGGCATTCTTCATTTCCGCTGCAAAGAATGTCTCAAATTCCTTCTTTAATGCTTCTTCCTTTTCAGTCAATTTAAAATCCATCTCCTCTCTCCATTTTTGGATTTATTGTTCGTGGTCTGCACCCGGTGAAACATTCAGTCGCTCTGAACGGCAGTGATGACACCGAAGCCATTGCCTTGATCGGTATCACTCCGTGCTCAATGACTTTGACCCGATGGCATGACGGTTTTATTCCCCTTTGTATTCAGGGGCTCTCTTCTCTTTGAACGCCCGTGGTCCCTCCTGGGCATCCTTGGACATGAAAACCGGCATCGCAATTTCAAGCTCCTGTTTGAGGGCTTCCTTCACGGGAACCCCCATATTGGCCTGTACTGCCTGTTTAATCGCTTTCACGGCCAGGGGTCCGTTGGCGGCGATCACCCTGGCTGTTTTTTCCGCCTCTGCCAGAACCTGGTCACGGGGAACAATACGATTGATAAATCCTGCAGCCAGCGCTTCTTCCGCCGAGATCAATTCCCCGGTCAGCAGCATTTCCATTGCCCTGGCATAGGGAAACTGCCGGGGAAGATGAACCGACGACCCTCCCATCGGGAATATCGCCCACTTGACCTCCTGCAGGCCAAATTTTGCTTCAGGACAGGCAATCCGAATATCGGTTGAATACAGAAATTCAAGCCCGCCCGCAATGGCATGACCATTAATGGCTGCCACAACCGGCTTGAGAAGGCTGAAATCCCGCAGGATCGCCACGTTCATCAACTCCGGATTCTGCTGAACCCTGCGGTCCGCCTCCGTTTCTGCCTTGCGGGCACCGGTCATCAGGGGTATCAGTCGCCCTAGATCCACACCCGCACAAAAAGCCTGGTCTCCGGCACCCGTCAGGATGGCGCACCGCAAACCATTATCCTCCCGGTACTCCTTCCAGACCTCGGACAGCTGCACCAGCATCTCCGGGTCAAACGAGTTCCTGGCATCCGGACGATTCAAGGTAATATAGGCTATTCCACCCTTTTGTCAAAAATCAGGGACATCGTCTCTCTCCTTCTCTGTGTTCTTCTTTCAGCAGCGACTCTGAAACTGTTTCATTTATTGAACTTGATTCAATTCGAATAAAAACTATGCCTTTTTAACCTGAAAGTCAAACGGTTCTGTCGCAAAAAAATCATACGGACAGATTTTCTTTCAATTTAATCTGATTATGTCGCCAAATAGCGTTGGTGCATGAATCGACAGATCTTCATATATCAACTATATTACCCTTCATTTGATCTAACAGAAATGAAGGGATGTGGCAATGCCGTATAAACATAACCAGGATAGAAGGCATAAATTTGAAAAAGCTCGTTACAACGTAAAGAAATGGCCCGAGTATGATCAAGCATTGAAAAACCGTGGTAGTTTAACCATTTGGCTCACGGATGATGCCATTAAAGCATGGCAAACCAAAAATTTACAGAAAAAAAGAGGTGGCCAGCCAGTTTGCTCTGATAATGCCATTGAAACCGGTTTGACCCTCCGATCTCTTTACAAACTGGGACTTAGGCAAACCGAAGGTTTTCTTGAATCAATATCTTCTTTAATGGGACTGGCACTGTCGATTCCTGACCACACAACATTTTCTCGACGTTCCAGAGAACTAAACATCACCCAGTTGAGAAGAAAACCGGGTGAGCCTATCCACATATTAGTGGACAGCACCGATTTAAAGATCTGTGGTTCAGGTGAATGGCAAGAAACAAAGCACGGTCTGCAAAAGCGTAAGCATTGGAGAAAGCTTCATTTAGCGATCGATGAAAAGACAGGTGATATTGTAGCCTCAGAATTAACAACAAATAAAGAGGATGAACTGTAACTTCTCAATAACCTCTGGCAAGCGAAGTAATAGGGCAAGAGGATTTTTCCTGGATAATTGCGTCTGAATTTGATGCAAGGAACCGGATTATGAGCAAAGCTGAAGACGAAAGTTTTTGGACAGGGGATAAACCCA
>JAHJRI010000189.1 GCA_018830885.1 bacterium
ACCATAGATTGTGTCACTGGCAACAATATGGTCCCCTACATGGCATATTTGCAGAATCGCACAGGCGATTGCCGACATGCCGCTGGCAGAACAGACAGCCGCTTCCGTATTTTCAATCGCTGCCAGCTCTCTGGCCAATGTGTCAACCGTGGGATTGAAGTGACGGCTGTAAAGAAAATAACCGCCTTTTTCCGGTCCTCTTACCCCTTTGAATATATCGGGCATAACGCCAGGATCCATCACCGTAAAAGTTGACGATCTTGAAATCGATGGTGCAACCCCGCCATGTTCCCCAAATTCCCGACGAATAGCCCAAAGTGCCTGTTCCGGATTGAATTCAGTCATCTTTCCTCCTTCCTGACCCGTGTTTCAATCTGAAAACAAAAAAAACCGTACCAAAAGCCTTCAAAGAATGCTTGTCTTTATTTTACACCAGTCGCCGTCTTCCAATCAAGAAATAACCGTCACTTATGAGTTGCATTCAGAAAGAACGGCATTTCAATTCAAAGAATCATCCGGTTTAACCTTTCTTACTGGTAACGCTTTTGGAAAGCTACGAAGCGATGATACCTGGGCAGGGTCTCCCTATGAACTCACGATTATCGATTTAAACAGCCAGGTCAGGCGGGGGGTGGGGTGGCGGAAAACAAAAAAGGCTTGAACCGTTACCGGCTCAAGCCTTTTTTGTTTGTGGTTGCGGGAGTGGGATTTGAACCCACGACCTTCGGGTTATGAGCCCGACGAGCTACCGAACTGCTCCACCCCGCGGCGTTTGTTCTGAGGTTGTCTCTTTATTAAGTTTTAAGCTTATACACCCAGCTTACCCTTTGTCAACCAGGAAGTACATTAAAATCTTATGACAATCTGTTTTGTTTTTATGATGCTGTTATCGTGATGGTTATATAATCAACTCAAGCCAGGACGTTCTCTGTCTTTTTCGCGACAACAGCGGCTTTTCTCTTTCCACACTTAATTTATTCATGTTACTAAGAAAGGAAAACTCGTCTCAGACCCGGACATTGTAGCGCATCTTTTATGAAACATACAGTAACTCTGGCATATTCCGCTCATTATCCCTTTAAGCCCATAGCTGACCGGGATAAAGGGACCTGCATGGAATATCACCTCGTACTACTGTTACGTGGTTAATTGGCACTCTTTATCACAGGTTTCCACCCACTATTCATCGAAAAAGGAAAAAGATATGGAAAAACCACAACATATCCTGTCTATCAGCCGGCAAAAAGAGGAGCTGTTGCGAACCAGGGTCCATGAAATCAACACCCACGTTAAGAATGATCCATCCGTCGCGAACAAACGAGCGATGTCGAAGTTTGTGGAGATTCTCTGCCCCAAGCTGCCCATTGAAATTCTAAAAAATACCCAAACCGACCAGCTGTACAGTTTCCTGAGGCAACGTTACCAATTCGTGGAAGCGTCGTTTACCGAAAAGGTGATGGTCAGCGTTTCTCCCTATGCCATTGAAAACACGGATAATGGACACACCACCTCTGTTATTCTCGACCTGATTCTGAAAGATCGCCATTTTATTGTCGACAGTCTTGTTGAGTATATTCACAGCAAAAAGCATCGTCTATCCCTGATCGCTTATCCGGTCATCAATATCAGGCAGACGGAGGATAACAAGCTCTCGGAAATAGACAAAATATCAGATGACACAGCCAACAACTACGTTTTCTGCTGCTGTATCATTGAAAATTTCAATATGAATGAACAGTCGGTTCTGAAGGAGGAAGTCCTGTCTGTTCTGCAGATGCTGCGCAGTGTTACTGATGACTTTGCTGCGATGACGGATGTTGTGGAATCATACTCCTATAAAGATAAGAAGGATCAAACAGAGTCATTGATGGAGAGTGAGAGACGTCGGCTTTTTAACTGGTTCAATGAAGGGAACGTCATCCTGCTCGGATCTGGTGAACTGGATCGGGAAGACATTTCTGAAACCCTGTCCTGGGATCAGATTATGAATCCTCTGGGATATATACGCAGGAAAAAAGAGATCAATGATACGCATCTGCCAGCTGAGATCGGTCGGTTGGGCAGTTTCTTTCTTGAATCCGGGCTGAACATCAATACCATTGAACTCAACGAATTTTCGATGGTTCATCGCCGTGAGCGTATTCAACTGGTTTTCCGTCGCAAAAGGGACCCGAATGTCAATGTGAAAATTGTGTTTCTCTACATTCTGTTTACCAACAAATCCTACAAAGCGGCTGCCATGGCGATTCCCCTTGCCCGGTTGAAGGTGAATGCCATTATGGAGAATGCCATTGATGGGGAAGTTCTTGAAGAAAGACATGGGCATCAGTACAAGATCGCCCATGATTTTTTCAATATGATCCCGAAAAGCGAGCTTTTTCGGCTCGACCGGAACGAGTTGTCCGCGCTGTTCCAGCAGTTTATGTACTTCGGCGATTTTCAGAGAACAAAGCTCAGTATTTTCACACAACCGTCCAGACGATATGCCCGCCTGACCTTCTGTTTGCCCAGCAATCGGTTCAGCGAAGAGCTTTTCGTTAAGATCGACCAACTTCTTGGTCAGCGGCTGACGCACAGCTCAGAAATCAAGTACTGGTTTTCCCTGGGAAGAAATGCCTACTCCCATCATATCTTCTGGTTTCCCCAAAACCACCCGCAGTTGGAAGGGATTGAACTGGATGCCATAGAAAAGGAAGTCGCCAGTTTGACACTGGGGTGGGAAGAAGACTTTCAGGCTCAGTTGGGTATGTTACCCCCCGAGCAGCGAAAAAATCTGCCGATCAAATACGCCAACGTATTTCAAAGCTTCTACCAGGCACTATATACCCCCCAGGATGCGATTAAGGATATCCAGTTTATAGAAAAATTACTTGCCACGAACAGGGAGCAGGTCGATCTGAGAACGGACAGCAGAACCGGGGAATCGCAGGTCTATTTCTTTTCTAAAAAGCTATATCATCTCACTGAAATCATGCCCCATCTGCAGAACCTGTCATTGATCGTCATTGATGAAAATACCTATAAACTGAAAGTTCAATCCGATGAGTTGTATATCTATACCTACTATGTTAAATCCCTGAAGGATCAGGAATCCAAATTCGAAAATTTTAATTTGAATTTCTGTGAGCTCCTGCTCGCTGTTCTGGAAGACACCACTGAAAATGATGTTCTCAATGGCCTCCTGCTGTCTGCTGGCCTGAATCGCCAGGAGATCAACCTGTTCATTCTCTATCGTAACTATTACTGGCAGATCGGTGCTCCCTATCTTCCTGTCAATCAGAGCTTTCTCAAGAACCCGGCAGTGATCGACGCCTTAAAAAATCTGTTTACCGCAAAATTCAGTCCATCAGCTGATATCCGACCCTTATCCCGTGATGAGCTAGAACCATATGAAAATGCGGCCCTAAAAGCAATTGAACAGGTGAAAACGGTTGCAGAGGACATTATCTTCAAAACCATCTTTAATCTGATCCAGGCAACCATCCGGACAAACTATTTCGATATTGATGAATACTCAGCGATGGCGGTTAAGATTGAAAGCGCCAAAGTAAACCGGATGCCATCACCCAAACCACTGTATGAAATCTATGTGCATGGAACCCATCTGGAAGGTATTCATCTCAGGGGAGCCATGATTGCGAGAGGTGGTTTACGCCATTCCGATCGTCCATCCGATTTCCGCTCAGAGGTTCTGGGGCTGATGCATACACAGATGCTGAAGAATGTTGTCATTGTTCCAGAAGGATCGAAAGGCGGGTTCATCACCAAACGACATGTTCAAACCCGGGAAGACCGGATCGAGGAGGTTAAAACCCAATACAAAAGATATATTAATTCACTGCTGTCATTAACCGACAATATTGTTGCCGAAAAGGTGGTCCCAGCCAGAAACATTGTCCGTTACGATGGTGATGATCCCTATCTGGTTGTCGCAGCTGATAAAGGGACTGCCGCACTTTCTGATACAGCCAATGAAATCAGTTATCAAAGGGGATTCTGGCTGAAGGATGCGTTCGCTTCGGGCGGTAAACACGGGTATGACCACAAGGGGATGGCGATTACTGCCCGTGGCGCCTGGGAAGGTGTTAAACTGCACTTTCTGCAGGAAGGCAAAGATATACAGAAGACTGAATTTACAGTCATTGGCATTGGTGATATGAGCGGGGATGTTTTTGGGAACGGTATGCTGCTCAGCCGTTTTATCTGTTTAATCGGGGCTTTTAATCATATTTATATCATGGTTGATCCGGATCCGGATCCGGAAAAATCGTATCAAGAACGGCAGCGGCTTTTCAACACGCCCGGATCCAACTGGATGGATTACAATGCTGCATATCTCAGCCCCGGTGGCGGTGTTTTTGACCGGTTTGCAAAGTCGATTCCCCTAACACCTGAGATAAAAAAACGGGTTGGCACAACCGCCGATTCCGTTTCCGGCGAAGAGCTGATTAGACTTCTTCTTAAATGCAATGTTGACCTGCTCTGGAACGGGGGAATCGGAACCTATATCAAATCTCACAAGGAAACCCACAGCCAGGTTGGCGACGCAACCAACGATGCCGTCCGAATTGATGCCAGGGATCTGCGTGTCAAGGTCATCGGAGAGGGAGGAAACCTTGGGCTGACCCAGCTGGCCAGACAGGATGCGGCTGTTGCTGGCGTCAGACTGAATACCGATGCCATCGACAATTCCGGTGGTGTGGATACCTCTGATCATGAAGTCAATATGAAAATCCTGATGGATTATCTGCTCAGTTCCGGCCAGATACCTTCTCTGGAGGCGCGCAATCAACTTCTGGAGGATCTGACCGACGATGTGGCAGAACTGGTTCTGCAGGATAACAGGGCTCAGGGGCAAATTATCAGCATGGACAATGCCCGTTCCAAAAAAGACATCAACCCGATCCTGGATGTGATCAACTTGCTGACCCGCAAAAAATACCTGGACCCCAACAAGGATATTCTCTCCTCCAAAGAACAGTTGGAGGAATATTTCACCAACGGCATCGGTATTCCTCGACCGGATCTTGCTATTCTGTTGAGCTACACCAAAATGCACTTCTATAAGGAGTTGATCAATTCCGACGCACTGAACAATCCCCTGCTGAACGATGTTTATTACAGCTACTTTCCCCAGCGCCTGCGGGAGGATTATGATATCACGCAATATGGACATCCCCTTAAAAAGGAGATCATCGGAACGGTGTTGGTGAACAAAACCATCAATCAGGCTGGAATCACGCTGTTACCGGATATCCTAGCCATCGTAGACGTCAGCCCGGTAGACATCATCGTCGGGTATACCATTCTGAATCGGGTTTTCAACCTGGATTCATTGAGAGACAGGGTCAGGGATGAACTGCAGATTACCAGTATCAATTCTGCTTATACATTACTGATCAATATAGAGAAATTTATCTATAATGTCTTGATCTGGAAACTGATCTGTTATGCCCCCAACGAAATTCAATTTTCAATGATTCAGGATTTTGAAGAGATGGTAAAAGAGTATCAGGACAAATTCGAACAATCCATGGACCCCGAGGAGTCCCGTCATATTCAAAACACCTGTGAAAATCTGATGACCCTGGGCATATCCCCTGAGCTTGCCAGAGACCTGAGCCGGGGTGAATTTTTACGTAACAGCATGGAGGTGATTGATCTGGTAAAAAAATGCGGTATCTCCCTGGAAAACTCAATAACACTCTCTCAGGGAATTGATTCCCTATTCCACTTTAAAAAACTGAATAGCCGGCTGATGCACCTTGAACTGGAATCTCCCTGGGGCAAAAAACACAGGAGTCTTCTTTTGAAGCAACTCCACCAGCTAAAACATGCTGTTTCAAAAAAGATTCTGAACGACTATGCAACCGTTACAGACTTTGAAGACAAGCTCAATCAATTCAGGCTGCAAAAGAAAGAAGCGTTTAAGAGTTACCAGATCGATTACAACAATCTCTTAAGTGCTGATTCTTTCGAGATGTGTGGCGTTGCCATCCTTTTTGATAAAATCACCCACATACTGAAATAGAATCATATGAGCATGTTTCGTTTTGTTTTTCCTGAAGATAGTCGCCATTTTCCGGGGAAGCGCTGGCTGAGCGTGATTGTTCGCAGTTTTCACCTGTGTTTTGCCAGCGCCTATGCCGGAGGCTTTCTTTTTGATATCCCTTATGAACAGCTACGATTGGCTTACATTGGGACAGCCGTCACAGGTCTGCTGATGATCTTGATGGACTTGATATCCAATGGGGTCTGGCTGATTCAGAACCGTGGCTGGATGATCATTCTAAAGATAGTGTTGCTGGGACAGCTGGCTTTGATTGATCCCTATCAGAAATGGGGTATTTTTTCCGTCATCCTGCTCTCTGGTATCGTTTCCCATGGGACATCGGGTTTCCGCTATTACTCCATTATTCACCGCCGTATGATAGAGAAACTTTAGGATTTCGCTTTTCCGATCCTGATTTCCATGGCATCCCATGCGTTCCTGGAGGGAACCCATTGGCGCATTCATGGGTCGGTATATCGAGGCGGGAAGATTGTCTGACCATGTTGTAGCCAGTCACTGTCACAAGAGGATTGTTGACCGGTACTGACGATCCAACAAGGGATCGATCAAGCAGATGAAAGCAAGCTGAGATGCAGCGTGATCACGCCGACAAAGAAACATGCTGAACAGTAGCAATATAAAAAAAATAGGTAACTATTCACCTGTATACGCCCCAAATGTATTGTGTTTCAAGAAACGCATGAATCCTCCTGGAGCTCCTGGAAGCCATCCATGGCTTCCAGGGTTCTTGAAACACAATACCTTCGGGCTGAGCGAAAATTGAACTGAATAGATACAAAAATAGATACGAATAACATGATCGAGCTTACAATTCATATGAATTCGGACATTGTCGAGGTCCTTGAATGGAAATGCTGTAACATTTCCGGACTCAATCTCGAGCTGATCTTTCATAATGTGGGAAAAGAGACTGTGCCTGTTCCAGACAGCTTTTTTCTGGAAAACAGTGAAGGCAGAGAATATTTCTCCAATATTTATCCTCCCTGGCCTCAAAAAATCCTGCCCCGTGATTATGCATCGATTTACTGCAATATGGATGATGAAACATGGCAAAAGTATCAGTCGTTGATCATCAAGGATGAAAAAGGGATTGAAAGCAGCTTTCCAATCAATCACAGATAAAAAAAACCAACTTAAAGCAGCATTATATTATATTTGGAGCAGAAATGGTCACAGCAATTATTTTACTAAATGTGGAACGGAATGAAATCAGGCATGTCGCGGAAAAACTGGTTGATATCGATGGTGTTTCGGAAGTGTATTCGGTCACTGGCAGATTCGACCTGGTGGCCATTATCCGCGTTAAAAAAGATGATGATCTTGCAGACCTGGTGACAGAAGAGATGACAAAGATTAATGGGATCCTTGGTACGGAGACGATGATCGCCTTTCGGGCCTATTCACGACACGACCTGGACCGAATGTTTGCCATCGGGTTTGAAAAATAACGGCATACCGGATCCGGTCAGATAGATCCCTTTTCCGCAAATGCGTTCAACACCAGCCAGGTTTTAACATCGATTTTTGCCGCGTCCCGGTTGCACAGCATCTCCGCTTCAGCCGGAGAAACCATCAACGTGCGGATGTCTTCGGATCCTTCATTTTTTGATCTTGAAGGTTCTCCCGTACATTCGACATACACCATCACCACCGATTCATCAGTCATACCGGACGTCGAATAGACCGGGGGGCTCGTTTTCAGAAATCCTGACACATCCAGTCCAGTTTCTTCACTGAGTTCCCTGACCGCGGCTTCCTGAATTGTCTCACCCTCGTCCACCAATCCTGCTGGAAATCCAAATTGATAGCCCCCCAAAGGTACCCTGAACTCTTCAATGACCACCAGCTTTTTGTAGACAGTATGATATGGGACAATGACGACAGCGTCCGGGTTTTCAAAGCTGCCAGTCACACAACGGGGTTCAGGCTGCCTTGACGCAATCTGCCAGATTTTTTTCTGTTGAAATCGATCCAGGTAGTCTATTTCGAACATATTCAAATGACGGTAGTTTGTCACTTTTCTGATATCTTTTATTTTCAAAACCACACTCCTCAAACTCGAAAATCAGATTAGACGATTTGCAGCATGATAACGCCATTGCAGGCCCCTTCCGGTTAATTCAGGGCTGCGGCCAGAATTGCCGCCCCGATAGCCCCGTTCTCCTGGGCTGTCTGGGTAATAATCAGCTTTGTATTCAGTTTTTCCTCCAGGGCTTTGACCACACCAATGTTTTTTGCGACACCGCCGGTCATCATGACCGGTTCAATGATACCGACCCGTCTGGCCATTGCGGACACGCGAACAGCGATGGATTCATGAATCCCGGCCATAATGTTTTCTCGGCATTCTCCTTTTGATATAAGCGAAATGACCTCTGATTCAGCAAAAACAGCACACAAGCTGCTGATTTTTGAAGGTTTTTTAGATTTTAAAGACATCTCTCCAAAGTCGTTCAGATCAACCCCCAGCGCACGCGCCATCACTTCCAGAAATCGTCCGGTTCCTGCAGCACACTTGTCATTCATGGAAAACTCCCTTACCTTTCCATTCTCATCCAGAGACATGGCTTTGCTGTCCTGTCCTCCAATATCGATAATGGTTCTGACCCCCGGATGCAGGTAAAAAGCACCGGCACCATGACAGGTAATTTCTGTTATCGCTTTGTCCGCCAGCTTGACATTATTCCTTCCATAACCGGTGGAAACGATTTTATCGACTGCTTCCCGAGAGATCCCTGTCTCCTGGAGCAGTCCTTCTAAAACCATTTTTCCTGCAGCTTCAGAATTATAGCCGGTAAAGATGACTTTGGTATTCTTTATTTCACCATCAATATACAGGGCTCCTTTTGCGGTAATCGATCCAATGTCAATTCCCACTGTGATCATACAATCTCCTGATTTAATATCCGTTCTCTCCGTACCGGACGCATTGAATACCCAGATATGATACAACGACATGCAATCCCGGGTATCTGTACAACAATCAGCATGTCGATCATTGCGAAAGGTTGTTTCGCTCTTTTTCTAATGATTTTAGGAGGCGGTACCCTTTCAGTAAATGAGAAACTGTCCGGCTTACTATTTCGATCCATTTATATAGTTAATATTACAGTATATTAGAATATAACATGGCTTGTTTCAATTGTACTTTTCAGAAGCCTCTGATACTGTGTTAAACAAAAAAAGTGAACCATGGTTCCCAGATGCCCCAGGCATAAATCCCAAATGAAATCGGAAACAGGACATTTTCCAGGAATCCGGTTTCTCAATCAAAACTCCAGGAGAAAAAAATGAAGGATGTTGTAATTGTCTCTGCCTGCCGGTCCGCAATTGGCACATTCGGTGGCACCCTTAAAGACATGAATGCCCCCCAGATCGCAAAACCGGTTATGGAAGCCGCTATTCAGAGAGCCGGCATAGATCCGGCCATTATAGATGATGTCCGGTACGGCAGCTGTATGGAGCACGCAGACAACCTGAATGTCGCAAGGGTCAGTTCACTGATGGCAGGCGTTCCTGCAAGCTCCACCGCAGTGACGATCAACCGAGTCTGTATTTCCGGTATGGAAGCAGTCATCTCGGGTATGGCAATGATTCAGGCAGGGGTTTTTGATGTGGTCCTGGCTGGTGGCGTCGAACATATGTCCGGGGCGGAATACACCGTTCCAGCTGCACGGTGGGGATGCCGCCTTCAGGATTCGGTTTTTGTTGATCGCATGATCAGAGGTCTCCACTGTGGCTCTCATTTAACAAAAGATGCTGATCAGGGGCCCGTTAACGCCAATGACGCCCCGTTATCCCTGTTTGTCGGAAAACCTTATATTATGGGTCATACAGCTGAATTTGTCGCACAGCATCTGAACATCTCCCGTGAGGAGATGGATGAAATCGCCCTCAGAAGTCATAATAGCATAGAACGGGCAACGCAGGACGGTTCCTTTAAAGACGAAATCGTACCGATCGAAGTCCCTCAGCGAAAAAAGGCTCCCCTGATCTTTGACAAAGATGAACACTTCAGACCTGGCCTGACTATTGCTGATCTTCAGAAACTGCCATCTGCATTCGTTCCGAAAATTGGCAAGGTCACTGCGGGAAACTCCAGCGGCTTGAACGACGGTGCAGCTGCAATGATACTCATGACGGAGGATAAAGCAAAGGAACTGGGGCTGAAACCCATTGCGAAAATAAAAGCCGTCGGCAGTGGTGGATGTCATCCCTCCATTATGGGATTGTCTCCTGTGCCCGCAGTCAATAAACTGATGTCCAGCAGTGGGCTGAAAATTAATGACTTTGAGCTGGTTGAGGTCAACGAGGCGTTTGCAGCACAATATATCGGTTGTGAAAGAGAGCTGGGATTGAACCGGGAAATCACAAACGTCAATGGATCCGGCATCGGCATCGGCCACCCGGTGGGAGCAACAGGCGCCAGAATTATGGTTACCCTGATTCATGCCATGCAGAAGCGTGGCAAAACGCTGGGTCTGGCAACCCTCTGTGGCGGTGGCGGGGTTTCCATGGCCTGTGCGGTTGAACTGATGTAACGACAGGTCTTTCTGGAAGGATTCACCATCGATTGCCCGAAGGCTGAAGCGGAAAACCGTTGAACGCCTGGGGCAGTCGTGGACCCCACGTTGCTTTCAGGAATCCCATGAATGAGTCCCGCATCCCGCCCATGTATCCCCTGTTTATCATGAAATGGATGATTAAAGTGTACAATCCGATCTAACCTCGCCTGAGGTCATTTAAAAGCTTATCCTTATTCGACCAGAGCCTGTTCACAAATTGTTGGAATTTTTCCTTGAAGACAGGGTCATTGAAATAATCCCCCTTTAATTCATCGGAAATTGAGAGTTGGGATACATGCACGGTGATCTCACCGACACGACCGCAGAGGTAGTCCCAGAATCCGGCGACTTTCGGTGCATAGCTGATGGTAACGTCCAGAATGGATGACAACTGATCTCCCATGGCCGCAAGAACAAAAGCAATGCCACCGGCTTTCGGCTTCAACAGATGCTGGTACGGAGACCGCTGCTTATTGTGCTTTTCCATGGTAAAACGTGTCCCTTCGACAAAATTCATGATGGAAACCGGCGTATCTTTAAACCGAGCACAGGATTTTCTTGTGGTTTCGATATCCTTTCCTTTGAGATGGGGATGTTTTTCCAGAAATGCTTTTGAGTACCGTTTCATATATGGATAGTCGAGTGCGTACCACACCAGATTGAAAACAGGAATCCAGACCAGCTCCTTTTTGAGAAAGAACCTGAAATAGGGAATGCGGTTGTTCAGTACTGACTGCAATATGATAATATCTGCCCAGCTTTGATGGTTGGAGAGCACCAGATACCAGTCCTTCATACTCAGGTTTTCAACGCCCTGTACATCAATTTTGATTTTATTGATCCACTGCAGATAAATGGTATTACAGGATGCCCAGGCTGCACAAAAGAGGTTGAGCATTGCATCCGTTGGTTTGCGAATCCCCCGGACCGGCAGCAGAATTTTGATGAGAATAAAGGGAGTTAAAAAAAGCAGCCAGAAGAACAGATTAAAAAGCAGGAGGAGGGACACCATAACACCCCGTACATGACTCAGCAGGACTATCAACATAGCAGTTCGATGTTTCAGCAGATTACACGATTTTGCCAGCCAACAGCTGGAGACGAAGCCCATCGTTGATAAAAAACCTACCCAATTTTGTGTCTGGGCTGGAAGTGATACCCGTTACCCTCTTTTACGATATCCAGTCCAAAAAGAGACATGGTCTCAATCAGCGGACGCCCCAGCAGGAAGTCGGTGATCCCCGGATCCAGCTTGCCTTTTTCGATGATCATGGGGCGAACAACCAAATCATACTTGATCATTTCCAGAACCGATTCTTTTGCTTCACCTTCAAGTTCTCCTTTCCCCTCCTCGAGCAACCTGCGAATGGTATGATATGAGCATTCCTGTTGATGGTCTTCGATGAACTCCCACAACCCGGCAACGGTTGATAGCAAGTCTCTACGGGTCAGGCGATCTGATGAATAGATCGCCCTGATATCACGTGTATCCCAACATTTCAACGCACGACACTCCAATGGTCTGTCCTGATAGATTTGACAGACGTTGCTTTCCGATTCCAGCAAGATACAGGTCCATGAATGTTGGGTACCTTTGATCTTAATGATATCTGTATCAGCAATTATGTGGGTCCCATTCACATTGTCAAAAACGGGCTCTCCTTCCCTGATGGTATAAATATCAGTGGTTTTAATCCTGCCTTTGTCAATCAATTCCTTATCGATCCGATGAAAGGATGGCCCCCCTTTCCGGCAGCATGTTCCGCAACCCTGGCACGAATCCGGAACTGGATTGTGATCACTATTCGTGGCAGACAGCAACAGATTCTTTTCCTGACCAGGCATGGAAATGGGATGACTGGGGTCTGAGGGAGATTTCATAACGAATCCTGGAAAATCTATTCAAACTGCTTTGGCATCCGATGATTTTCCCTGAAACGTGAGATCATGCAACGGAGGATTTTGTGACAAGTGCAGGTTTATCTGTGAAAGCATGCTGTCAGGTCTGACGCTGTTCACCGTTGAAGCTCCAAATCCGAGCAGCGTCCATTTCATCCATTAACTGATTCTTTGTACTGATGGACGAGACCCCTGCTTTGTCATGACAATCTGCCATAACTGGAGCGTCCTGGCTCGAAACGCCCCTGCACAACTGAGGAGATAATACTCCCACATTCTGTAAAAACGGTCACTGTATTTATTTTTCAGTTCTGGCCATGACTTTTTAAAATTCGCATGCCAGGCCATGAGGGTCTTATCATAGTACTCACCAAAATTATGCCAGTCCTCCATAATAAAGAGGCCCTCCATCGCTTTACCAATTTGAGCAATTGATGGAATCATGCCATTTGGAAAAATATACTTTGCCGTCCACGGGTTTGTTGTTGTTGTGCTGTTGTTACCACCGATGGTGTGCAAAAAGGCTATTCCATCATCAACCAGCAACCGAGAGACCTGCTGCATATACGTTCGATAATTTTTATACCCGATATGCTCAAAGGTTCCCACAGAAATCACCCGGTCATAACGTCCCACGGTACGTCGATAGTCCTCCAGTTTGATTTCAACCGGTAACCCCTCACATTTTTCCCTTGCCAGTTTGGCCTGTTCCTTCGAAACAGTGATCCCCGTCACCCGGGCCCCATATTTCTCGGCGGCATAGGCAGCAAACCCGCCAAATCCGCAGCCGATGTCCAGCACCGTCATGTCGGGTTCCAGCTCAATTTTCCGGCAGATCAGATCCAGTTTCGCAATCTGGGCATCATCCAGATTGTCAGCGGCCTTCCAGTAACCACAGGTGTACACCATTTTTTCATCCAGCATGGCTTTGAAAAGGTCGTTTCCCAAATTATAATGACTCTCACCAACCTGAAAGGCTCGGCTTACCTTCTGTAAATTGATTATTTTTGACTTCAACACATGCCAGACAAGACTAATGTTTTGTTTCAAATGTCCCGTCAACTCGAATCTTAACGCTCGGTTGATCAACTCATCCAGAGCATCGCATTCCCACCATCGATCCATATAGGATTCTCCCAATCCCAATGTATTTTCCGCCAGGACCCGTTGATAAAATGAATCATTCCTGATTCGGATATCATACGGTTTGTTACCGTTAATCGTTATTCCGGCGATTCTCAAAGCCCCGGCTACGTATTCTTTCAGATTTTTCTGTTTCATACGCTGGCCTCCATCAATCTAAACAAATGTTAACATGAAAATTTAAACCGACGTCAACGCGCTATGCGACTCTTCTCCTCCCTTTTTTTGAAATATCGCAAACCCGGCTAAAATGCAAGTCCTAATCCAAATCTGGTGAAATAATTGTAATATAAAAGTAATAGTTCCGCCCCAACCCCTTTAAGATCGCTTCCTATCTGAAATTAAGGTGATTCTTTACTGCATGTGGATCATCAATATCATTTCCGATCCGGTCGTCGACTGACCTGATAGACTGCAGCGGAGACTTTGAAAAAATCGTCCACCAGCAGCCATCGATCTGACAGCACCGATATTCCTGCCTGCAATCAACTATCATCCAATAAAGATCGCTTTAAATGGGCTGGAACTACCAATCTGTCCTGCCAGACCACTTTTTCCGACAGATTCTGTTTTCACGAATCCAGCATCAGGAATGGATTTCTGTCAAGTTTGGACTATCGAGGGGTGCACCAAAAACATGTGGGTATGTGATCATAACCGCTTCAAGAGGGTATTTATTCAGAAAAACGCATGCATCCATCCTTGGAGCTCCTGGAATCCATCCCTGGCTTCCAAGGTTTTCTGAACAAACAACCTCTTTCCGCTTGCAGGTACCCACACATATTTGGTGCACCCCTATCGAGCAGTTTGAAATAGCCATGCAACGCCTGTATGACAAAAGTTTTACTTTTCAACCGGACCAAAACTTCACATTAATAGTCAAGACAGGTTAGCATTAAGTCAAAGATCGATTTTTTGCGGGCCGATCCTCTGTCAGATTTTCAAGTCAGATAGACCCAGTTCAATATCCGCTTTTGGCATTACGCCTAGATAAATTAAACTGAAATTCACAATCAACGATGCAAAGCGCTATTGAAAGCCCGTTTGATAATCAAACAAAAAACTCACCGATATCCGTGATCATCAACTTTCTTTATCATCTCCGTGGGGCGATATCCGTTGTATATCTGGCAATTAATACATTCTTCTGGGTCAGTCTCCTTTTTTGTGTGACCCTGCTTCGATTTGCCATTCCCCTGAAACCGTTTCGTAAATTCTTCATCAGGGCTGCAACCTTGATTGCAGAGAACTGGATTTTTTTCAATAACCTGGGGTTGATCTATACCCGCAGTATTCGTATCGATGTGACCGGTATTGAACAACTCAATCGAAAGGATTGGTACCTGGTGATTTCAAATCACCAGACCTGGACGGATATCCCGATCCTGCAAAAGGTTTTTTTTCGCAAGATCCCCTTTCTCAAATTTTTTCTCAAAAAAGAGCTGATCTGGGTGCCATTTCTGGGACCCGCCTGGTGGGCGCTGGACTTCCCATTCATGAAACGGTATTCCAAAAAGGTTTTGAAAAAGAAACCCCACCTGAAGGGAAAGGACATGGAAATCACACGCCGGGCGTGTGAGAAATTTAAGGATTTGCCGGTTTCCATCATGAACTTTACAGAAGGCACCCGCTTTACGAAACACAAACACGACAGACAGAAATCCCCCTTCAAGCACCTCCTAAAACCAAAGGCCGGCGGGATTGGATTCGTAATATCGGCTATGGGCAACCAGCTTCATTATGTTCTGGACGTTACCATTGCATATCCTCAGGGAAAGCAGAGCTTCTGGGCCTTTCTTTGCGGCAGGGTCAACGCGGTCAATGTTCATATTGAAAAGATTCCGATCAGCGACGACCTGTTCGGAGACTACATGACGGACAAGTCCTACAGAACCAGCTTTCAGCAATGGCTAAACGATGTCTGGAAGAAAAAAGACGCATATCTTGATCAGATAAGCTGAGGTCAACGGCCGTGCTTTTCGAATTCCGGGCGCAAACCGTCCGAATAGTATCAATTCGTCCACCTGAAGCCCGGCTTGCGAAACAGCAGGCGGGACCCGCCAGTCAACGCTGAACTCATCATCACGCCTGATTCGCTTTATTTGATAAAACCTGTCAGCCGTTCGGCAGTATCACTGATATTCGGCTTGGTGGTGTATTCCCGCTCAAGTCCTTTGGCCATCTGCTCTTTCTTGGACTGGGTATACAGATATTTATGGGCAGCGATCGCCCCCAGGCTGTTCTTTTTGATCTTGTCTGCCATCTCCCTGACAGCCGCTTCAAGCTTGGAAGCGGGAACAGATTGGTTCACAAGCCCGATTCTTTCAGCTTCCGTTCCACTAATCATGTCCGCCGTATAGGTCATTTCCCGTGCTTTTAATTCACCGACACGCTGGGACAGCCGCTGGCTCATACCCCACGTGCAGCGAATTCCCCAGCGGACATGGGTATCGCCAAACTTGGCTTCGTCCGCTGTGATGATCAGGTCACAGGCCAAAGCGAGTTCCAATCCACCGGTCAGACAGAAGCCGTTGACCATCGCGATCACCACTTTATTCGCGGTTTCAATCCGGTTTTGCGTATCACGGGCAACATGGTTCAAATCCGCTCCCACATCACCCCCTTCCAATCCCTGGAGTGATTTCAGGTCAACCCCGGCACAAAAAGCCCTGCCGGCACCTGTCAAAACGATGACAGCGACCTCTTCATTATGCTCAGACAGGTCCACTGCGTTGTGAATCTCTTTTAAGACGTCAGGATTCAACGAGTTCAGAGAATCGGGACGATTGATGGTTATCCAGGCAATTTGTTCGTCAACTTCATATCGGATATTTTCAAAAGACATGTTTGCGCTCTCAAATGGATTAGCTGCAATGGTTCAAAATAGGGGATCTGGACCATGCCAGATTGGATTTACCAATATTGGGGATTCTGATATTGTCCTCCAGAAGAATATATCTGTAACCCTGATGTAAATGATGTGCCGATATTATCTCAATAATCTGGATTGATCAACCGATGTGTCCCTGTCACCAAAACGGGCCATAACCTTAGATCAAAAATCTCTATTCCCGGGAGACCCAATGAAAGTATTTTTTCATCCTGATTTCTACCAGGTCTATACCTCAGATCCAGCGGCAGCAGCAGGACGTATGGAATCAATTGTCGACACTATCCGCGATACGGTCGAGCTGGTCGAACCCATTCCTGCCAGCGAGGCGGAGATAGCCCTGGTGCACTCAGCCGCTCATATCGATACTGTCAAAAAGAAGGGTCTATATCCAATTGCAGCACTGGCAGCAGGCGGAGCCATTCAGGCCGCACATGAAGGTCTCACCAGTCCCAGTTTCGGCCTCATACGCCCCCCGGGTCATCATGCATCATCCGGTTCAGCATGGGGATTCTGCTATTTCAATAATATGGCCATTGCTTTTGAAACGCTGAAAAGACGGGCTAAAATAAAAACCGGCTATATTCTGGATATTGATATGCACTTCGGTGACGGCACCCATCATATTCTTAAAGACCATCGTGACATCATTGTGCATAACATCGAAACAGAAGTAAGGGATACATATATGCAATCGGTCAGCGATGCCATGGAAAGTTGTCATGTGGACCTGATTGGTATTTCAGCCGGGTTTGATAATCATCTGAACGATTGGGGAGGGGTTTTATCAACCAGAGACTATGCCGATATCGGGAAAATGGTCAAAGCAGTAGCCCGTAGAAATAGCGGTGGTTGTTTTGGAATTCTGGAAGGAGGATACAATCATCAGGTATTGGGGGCCAATGTTCTGGCACTGATTCAAGGCATGTGCAACTGATGCAATACCCGGTTCAAAGCGCTAAAATTTTCAACCAATTGATATGGAAAAGGAAATAACCTATTTTTGCCTTTCAGAATAAAATTTCGTGCAAAATATTGCCAAAACAATTCAGAAAGCGCATCTTTAAAGAAAATTACGGAGGGTTATTCGTAAATCGTAAAAATCCCCCAGCTGTTTTTATTTCTCCAATTAAAACAATCCCCGTTTTGCCTCACCGCTATTCCGGGATTCAGTGGCGAATTTCCATATCTTATTGTTATTATATGTTATGGAAGATGACCCGCCGGTGAATAAGACCCCCTATGTGGGCCTTATTTTTCGATAAACGTAGCTATTTACGTTTTGATGCCGCATATGCGAATTTCGAGTATTGCGAGGATTCTCATTACACAATTTTATTTGATCATGGAACAACATGGTTATATCTTTTCAGCCACCCAAAGACATTCCACTGCATGAAATCCTCCCTTCTGAACCGCTTCTCCTGATGGGCGCAGGCCCTGTGCCGATTCCCCATGCAGTAGCACAGGCAAACGGCGTTGTTATCAATCATCTGGGTGAAACCATGAACCGTGTTATTGACCGGGTAAAAATCATGGGTAAGTACGCATTTCAGACCGAGAGCGATAAAATCATGGGTATCGCCGGACCATCCTCTGCAGCCATGGAAATGGGAATTACCAATCTACTCTGGGCCGGGAGAAAGGCGCTCATTTTGAAGAACGGGACTTTCAGCGGCAGAATGGGTGACATGGCATCTGCAGTGGGCGCAGACATTACGATTCTGGAAGCTGGTGAAAAGGCATCCATTTCAGCCGAAATGGTTGAAGCGGCTCTCAAAAAAAATACCTATGACGTGGTGACCATGGTCCAGGGAGAGACATCCTGCGGGGTCTGGAACCGGGATCTTCCCGATATCACCAGACTCTGCAGACAATATGGAGCGCTCACGATTGTTGATGCTGTCTGTACCCTGTCTACCATGCCCCTGGAAATGGATAACTGGCAAATCGATGTTGCTATCAGTGGCGGACAAAAGGGAATTTCCACGATCCCTGGTGTTTCCCTGATCGCTTTTTCCAAGAATGCCTGGCAAACCATTGAAAACCGGAAGACAAAACGCGTCCATTGGTGTCTGGATGCTTTGAAAGCATACAGTTTCTGGGGTGATCATAAATATCACTATACCGCGCCAGTTCCCGGTATACTGGCTATGCATGAGGCCTTAAGATTGATTTGCGCAGAAACTCTTGAGGAAAGGTTTTACAGGCACCATACAAGTTCCATGGCTTTGCAGAAAGGCATCACAGCGATGGGTTTAAAGCTGTTCGTCGAGGAACCGCACCGATTGAATGCTGTGGTAGCGATTGATATGCCAGATGGCATCTCTGCCGACGGAGTCCGGAAAACAATGGCGGAAAAGTTCCATGTCGAGATTTCAGGTGCATTTGGTTTAAATATCATTCGGGTTGGCCAAATGGGGGAACAATGTCGATCCCACAATTTGTTTAAAACCCTGTATGCCATGGGAATGGGGTTTCGAAGAGAGGGGTATTCGCTGAACGTCAGTGAAGGGATGGCAGAAATGGAAAAACGGCTGACCGAGGATCCAAACCGTCTGGTCACTTAAAACGGACGATCGGACGGGATATCAGTAGTTAATGTAAACGGGTTTGGAGGCCATTCCTTTTTGAATGATCTGCTGTTTTTTCCTGTCCAGTTCATTAAATTCTCTGCTCCAGGCCAGGACGGTTTTGGCCATGTTTTTTTCAAAACCCATTTTTCCTGCGATATAATTAAAATACTCTATTTCATTGGCATTGAGCTTGTCATCTGTTAAGGCGACAATTGCCAGTGAGATCAGGATCTTTGTTGCAGTCGCCCGATCGGTCTTCAACACCTGGAGTTTTGGCTTTTCCCGTATTTTAACCATTTCCACGATCCCATTGATCACCGCTGCATCTTCCAGAAAACTGATGGACTCTCTCAAAATTGACAATTCGGCGTTGGTTACAACTTCATCTGCGACGATGATTCCCGCAATGGCCTTTGCTGACCATACTTTGGCGATTTCGGGCAGATTGCTGATAAAGGTTGCGGACATAGATGTTTGCTTTTGCAGAGTCAGAAGAGACAGTCGTTTCAGGAAAGACAGACAAGTATTTTCAACACCGGGTCTAAAGAAAAACAGATTCTCGTGCAGAAACAGTATCAGCTCCTGATTTTGATGGCAAGTGATCCAAGCCGCTTGCCATCTTGCAGTCTGCGTGTTTGTGGTAAATACTGGAGAAAGAGCCCCGATTATTTGAATTGACAGAAAGGAAGCCTCATCGATAGATTTCAGGTAACAGCAGCGTTTGACAGGTGACAAGCGGCATTGATCACTCTTTTTTTCCAGGACCGGTCTATTTTCTCCATTTTTGCCTCAATGAAAGATTTCACTGTTCCCAAACAGAGCAATAAGAATCAGGCAAAGCCCCCAAGGAAAAAACGAACCAGAAATGATCTGCCCTTTTTCCTGCGCTATTTCTTTCTTTTTTGTGCCGTATTTCTGCTTCTGAAAGTTGTATATCACCTGCCGGCTTACCTGTTATCTCCTCCCGATACGCTCAATATCCATGGAAACCGTATCCTTTCGGAGGAGACCATCCGCTCATATTTGAACCTGACGCCGGGACAATCCTGGTTCAGCCTGGATCCATACCTGTCAAGCGTTCAATTGCGAAAACACCCCTGGATCGAAAAAGCCCTGGTTCACCGGTCACCCCCGCTGGCTATTGATGTGCATGTCGTTGAGAGGGTTCCGGTGGCGTATCTGAAAACAGCTGATAACCTGTTCCTGATGGGGGCGGACTATCTGGTATTGAAGTTATTTCAATCAGCGGGATCTTGGGACCTGCCCATTATCGTCAATCACGATCTCACCCATGTAATGCCTGGTGACAAACTGCAACCCAGGAACCTGAAACGGGTGTTTGCCCTAATGACGATGCTTAAAGAGAACAAGACCCTTCCGCTGAGCGCTGTTTCGGAGATTAATATCACAGACCCGTTTAATATCGTACTCGTCACCAGCCCGGATGGTATAAAGATTAAAATCGGGTTTGAAAATTTTGAAAGAAAGCTGGCCGCCCTGTCCCAACTGCTCTCAGAAATTTCGAAAAAACGGGAGCGGATTGAATACATTGATCTGCGGTCCATCCGGGGCGCTGCGATCAAATATTCACCTTCCTAGCCGCTCAGAGACGATCCATCGACTCGATGAACGCCTCCAGTCTCGTTTCCACCTGGGAATCCGAATAGACACGGGGATCGTTCTGATCCGCTTCGATCACAACGCCGGGTTTGCCTGTGATACGGGTGACCTCTTCCTGCAGTCGATACATACCTAGTGAATAGGGTTTACAGGATCGGTTTGAATGCATGATAAATCCCGTCAAAGATAATTCATCGATCAATTTGCACAGGTATTTTATTCGCTCTTCAAACCCCAGATTAATATAAGTAAAGAGGTATGATACAGCCAGTTTTTCATAGACATCATCCGTCTTAAACTCGTCACTGCCGAGTCCGCCCCAGCTGTTGGTATAGGTAGCGACGACCAGTGCGCACTGCTGGGCATCAAAAAATCCAGAAAGACGCCGCATTTTAAACCAGATGGGCAGATTATCCCAGAGAACCCGATATTTCTCATTGGGAATGGAACCGACTTTTTGACGCGCCAGTTCCGCCACCTCCTCATAAAGAAGGTCATAATAGTCGACACAGGACTGAGTCCCCCTTAATGTAACAATGGGTGCCATATGAATGAATGTGTCCAGACTGTTAATGGGGGAAGGGATTGTCTTTGCGAGCCCCAATATCTCCTTCCATCGGGTAGATGCTTTCACAGCCATTTCGATGGTCTGCATCATCCGATCATCATCAAAAGGACGGTTCAGAAAACCCGACAGAAATTTCTCAAGATCCTTGAACTGCATACCCGTGTAATCCACGAGATCCTGTGAAATACCATCATGTAAAAAGGGGGTATCCACAATAAACAGTGGAATGCTGTATTTTCTGGCGATAACCTCATACCACTTAATCACCGTTTTGCAGATATTGGTAGAACAGATCAACATCTGCGGTTCCGGTAATCCCCCGATGGGCCCGCCCTTTGAAATATCGGCCCCAAAATCGGTTCTTGCATAGGCACAGATGTCCTGCGAAAACCCTTCAGCCTCAGCAACCTCCATCATCTCAACGGACTGGTGGGACGAAGCACACATGGCTGCATGGTTTTCAGGGTATACGGGGATGATATCCATGGCGTAAAGAAACTCAACGGGTGCCCCACTGGTTACCCAGGCGATGGGTTTTTCTTTTGTCGTTTTTGCCTCAACATAATACTCCGTCATGATCTCTTTCATTTTTGAGATCGATTTAAAAGCGGTCATACTCTACCCTCCCAGCATTTCACGAAAAGCGTTTATTCTTGTCTCAATGGCATCAAAATTTGTCATGGTCAACTCAATATCAATTGAGGTACTTGGTATATGCTCCTCCTTCAAACGGGCCACCAGTTGTGGTGTATCAAAAGCGTCTGGTTCACAGAAGTTAACATACCAGAAAAGGACGCCATCCGCCCCTGCTTTTTTTACTTTATCCACCAGATATGTATGACGATCCCGTTCTGGATTGTACAGACAACAACAGGGAGCCGGATTGTATAGATACTCCGCCACACCTTCTACGAGATGACTCACCTTCAGCTCCCCTTTAGAGGCAGACCGCCAGCCATTGGCCATATCATCATCCACAATATCAATTTCATATTTGTCCAGCATGGTATAAATCTGAATCGGATCAAAAACCAGTCCTGTGTGTATGATTTTTATTCGCTTTCCAGAAGGCGCACTCGCATTCCGCAAACCGTCCAGCAGGCTCTCCAGCATCGTGTTGTATACCTGTCGTGGCAAAAAGAATCCGGCTTTCATCACAGAATAGAAGTCATGATTTTTAATCAGTCCGGGTTTTTCACGGCGGATCTGGTACAACTCCCTTTGAAGTTCCCTGGTATACCCATGCACTTGAGCCGCCTTCTTCAGCGAATCGTCTGTAATGGACTTTCCTGTGATCGATTCCAAACCCCGGGTCACTGTCTCCAGAACGCTTCTGAGATATGTCCGCCGAGCTTCCGCCGTCTGTGTTATCGGCATGGATAGCTCCAGTGTCGGTTTTGAGAACAATCCCCGATAGATTTCTCTGAGGTTGATCAAGGTATCGCACAACGACGTAAATGCATAGGCATCCACCATCTCTGCTTTACCACTCAACTCCAACTCCAGGATCGATCGTGCAACCGAACAGCAAAAAACCTGTAAATGGCTGTCCGCATGGTGTATCGGGAGATTGTTTCCCCAAAGTTGAACGGGATACCCACCGGCTGCTTCAATCATCTCCATGGGGAAATAGGCCGGCATCACACCAACCACCGGACGCGCGAGTAACTGTTTATAATGTTTCACTGTCCTGGAAACATTCCCAACCACCTCATGAAACGCCGCATACATAATCTGCTCCATTTTAAGTAATTTGTTGGTCAATACATATCATCCAGATTCTCATTTTTCCCATCGACCCTCTACCAATCGACCACTCTTTGTCCGATGCCCAAGGTTATTTACAAATAATAATAGTGGGAAAATCCGTATCTATTCAGCATAAGTCTCGCCATGAAAACCAGGACCTGTGTGTCATTGAACTTATTCTCGACTGCCATCCATGGCCCCTTTCGAGGACGGTTGTTGACTTCGCCATTCTGGCACCGTTTAACCACTCCTAATCCGTTCAATCACATACAGGTCCCGGCTCCCATGGCTGAAAAAGTGGTGAATAGCCTTCCAACGGGCCTACAGCCCGCCTCAATTCTCAAACAACAACCGAAAAATGACCGGTTGTTGCTTAAAAGATACAAAAATCCTTTCAATTTAGGTTTTAATCCATTCACAAAGCCCTTTTATTCAGCCCGCAGAGAAACGGTTCATAAGACTGCTTATAATAAGAGATGGTTTTTATCGATGTTGGCGCTATCATACAGTTCCATACCCATTCACTCAATATGAAACATTACGGCACCCTTCATGAATTCCGGACTGAACAGGACGATGGCATTTTCCTGGTTCTTAAACAACTACTTGTTTTTTTTTAAAAATAAATGCAGAATGGTAAAAACAACAAAAATAACAGTCACATTCTCCTGTTTTAGGTAAAAAGAGCAAATAGTCGGCGACGAAGGTGTAACCTTGCCATCACAAAGCTGTACCGTCCACCAGGGCCCATTAATCGTAATTCTTTAAATATTACAGCAATTTTAGACCGTTATTCTGTTTTTATAGATTAACATGGCGTAGAGAACATGGACATGGTTGATTCAATCAAACATCCCTTTAAAAATGAGTAAGTCATTCTAAGAACTGCAGAACAGGCTGCTATTGAATATAATCTTGACGTCACTGTGGACACGAACGATTGCCAGTCAAGTTCAAACAATGGCTAAAGTTCCCGTACATATCTGATATGTTAACTAATATAGTGCTTGACACCCATCACCTTGTTTCAGACGATCAGCCGGGATGACTGGTGAGGCGAGTGAATCTTCATTTGGGCAACCTATCGGTTTCCGAGAACCGCCTGTCTGACAGCAGTAAAAGGTCCCCCCATTGTGGGTTTTGCGTTGGGTAAGTAGTTGTATTTTTGTTATAAACAACGATAAACAGATGTTAAATTTACTGTTTTACAAATTTAAACCATCGTTGTATGATGTTGCTCAATTAAAGGTGGAAAAATAGACCCGGTGCATGCAGGGATATTCATGAACAGACGCTGAACGGTTGTCTTAATTTGCAAACGCTGTGCTCAAAAAAATGATAATGATACTGTTAGACAGAGCGATTTAACAATCAATAGGACTTTCAGATGAAAAAAATCACCAAAAAAGACAGGGTTGAAAACTATCTTGAAAATCTCATGAAGACAGACGGTTTTACAACTGAAAACCTGATGAATATGACAGTATATGATCTTTTTGGAAATGCTGAACTGGAAGGAATTGGTAAAACAACCCTGAGCGGGGCGCTGAATTCATTTAAGCAGAAATATGGTCTCAAAAAACCCGGAAAGGGAGGATTGATTCCTGTCAAAAATACAAAAAAGGAAAGAGTTGAGCGATATCTCGCGAAACTGATGAAATCACCGGAGTTCGGGGTTGATGACCTGATGAACCTGACTGTTTATGATCTCTTCGGCAATCTGGAACTGGAAGGGATCGGAAAAACGACTTTGAGTAGTGGTATCAGCGCTTTCAAGAAAAAATACCTGAAGATCCAATACAGTAATGAAAATGTTGCCGAGGAGGCCGCTCTTAAAGCTTTAAAAGGTGAGGATCATGACGATTTCGGCACCGGAGAAGAGTCCGAATCGACGGCCGGTCCGGTAACTGAATCGGACGATGATGATCTGGCGGAAGATGAGAATCTGGAACTCAGTACCAAGGCAGAAGACGTTTTAGAATCAGAAGAAGAGGCTGACGAAGAGGAAGATGATGAGGAGGAGGATCAGTCCTTTGAAGATGTCTTCATTAATGTTATTGGCAAGGGTGATAAAAAAGAGAAAGAAAAACCCAAGGATACTGACCGGAAAAAGAGCGCGAGTCTTGACAGGAAAAAACTGGCTGAACCCGTTAAAATTGAAGATACATCATTGAATATGTTGAATTATGATGAAATAGCCACCATTAAAACCATGATCAGTCGGTTCAAGACCGGTAAAATGAATATCGTTCCCCCGGAAAACCTTGAGCTGATAGAGTTGAAACATGCACTGCGACATTTCGGCGTTGATTATAAAACCATTCTGGAACACTATCGAAAAAACGTTGATAAATAAGACGTCATATCTCCCCCCAGGCAGGGTTTCGGCAATACTTCAACATGCTATCCCTGGAATCGTCGTACAACTGGTTTATTGAATCATCTTTCTGACTTTGCTGGATATGGCAATCCGTCCATCATTGACATAAGATTCATGATTGGAGACGATTTTTGCAGAGTTGTACCGATAATTGACCATCAAACCCGCAGACTGGCTAAGTCCTCTTGGGGATAAATCCGACTCCCAGTTGATATTCTCGATCTCAGCACCGTTTCCCAAATGAAATCGGGTTACGGGATCAAAAGGACGGTTGCGTTTTTTTTCCAGGCAAAGATAATGGGCGCAGAGACGAATAAGTTTGTCTTTTAGCGTTTGACGAATCGAATCACTAAAAAACCACTCATTTTGCGTCATCAGTTTCAGTTCTGGTTTGGAGAACACAATCGATTCCCGGTTGAGATACTCTTTACTTAACCACTTTAAAAAATTGGGAATCGGAGACAGCGTACAATAGTTCTTGATATATGGCATTTCATTGCAGATGGAATCAACGACCTGCTTGATCAGGAAGTTCCCGAAACTGATCCCTTTTAATCCGTCCTGACAATTACTGATCGAATAAAATATCGCTGTGTCCGGCTGAGAACTTCTGTTATCGGTCTTTTTTAAACTGAGCAGGGGTTGAATTTTGCTGGCCACGCCTTTTGTAAATGCCACTTCAACAAATATCAGCGGATCGTTGGGCAACGCAGGGTGAAAAAAGGCAAAACACCTGCGGTCTTCTGCCAGACGTCTTCTCAAATCCCGCCAACCGGTGATTTCATGGACCGCTTCATAAGTGATGAGTTTCTCCAGAATCACGGCCGGCGTGTTCCAGTCAATCCGTTCGAACTGGAGAAATCCCCTGTTAAACCAGGCCTTCAATACATGCAGAAAGTCATTGTCCAATGGCTCAAGGGACTTATTCTTTTTCAGTTCCTGCAGCAGGATTTCCCTCATGTCAACAATACAAGAGGTTCCACCCGGGGCAATATTGAGCAGGCGAAGCAGATCGAGTCGTGGCGGCTCCACTGCCCGGCTCAGTTTGCCCAAAGTTTCGATTTCCGGATTCGCCAGATATTCTTTTGCGGCATTGCTGATTGTTTGAGGATCCGGCGCAAATTTTTCTGAGAGCATCTTTAAAAAATCGATTCTTGCAGGATGATTCATCTTGTTGAATGAATCCACAATCTCCTTCGCAAGAGCTGTCCCCGAAGCTTCTCCCCTCCGACTCAGTAAGGTTCTGCACATCTCCTCAATGGAGGTCAGTGAATGCTTCTTTCCAGGATTTTCCAAATAGTTTCTTCCCAGATCTGCAACAACCTCAAGCATTTGATTCACCCATTCCTGCATAGCCATCTGATTCCCTCTTCTTGTCAGTTTTGTAGGTAGGCTTTCGAACGTCAAAGTCAACTCAGCCAGGATTGATCAAGCCTGACATTGATTTGATGCCATTTGATATTTCTCTTAAGGACACCTTAATTCATTAAAATGATCGAACTTACAGCACCAAAGGGTTGATCTTTCAAGAAACGCACGAGTCCATCCATGGCTTCCAAGGTTCTTGAAAGATCAACCCTCTGATACGGACTGAGTTCCATCTAATCAAGGTGCCCTTAAATAAGCAACATTTCAGCCAATTGAAGGCTATCAGGTGATGCTTAATCCAAATGGTAGTAACGAATTATATTTTTATTTTCACAAAATGTATAGCATAATACCGTTATGTCTTTTAAAAAACTTTCGATGATAGAATACCCCAAGCGGAGATATTGATTCAACCAGATTTTCAGTAACGGTGCGGCGCACCACCCTGAGGGGTTTTTGCTCTCGCCCAAGGAGAGAAATCGTGTTATTCTGAGTGAGACAGGCTGGCAAAGCTAACAATTCGCGAAAAAGCCCACACACCGGAGAAATCCCTGTCAACTGGTTAACCCTCAGACCCCCTGTTCTGCAAAAAAGATTGATATTCAATGATGGAAGACACAACCTTTTGGAATCAGATAGAACTGGCAGTCAGACTGCTTAAAAACGCCCATCGTATTTTATTTATTTCAGGTGCCGGGTTATCAGCGGACTCAGGACTTCCCACCTATCGGGGAGTCAGTGGTCTTTACAATGATAACACGACCCATGAGGGCTTCAGCATTGAAACGGCTCTTTCAGGCTCCATGTTTAAAAAAAATCCCGCAGTAACCTGGAAATACATCTCCCAGATCGAAGAGACATGCCGGGGAAAATCCTACAATCGTGCTCATGAAGTACTGGCTCAAATGGAGACGTGTTTCGAACACACCTGTATTCTGACCCAGAATGTCGATGGATTCCACCACAGGGCCGGTTCGAGTAATATCATTGATATACATGGTAATCTTCACAGTATTGGCTGTACTGCCTGCTCATATCAAACACGAGTCGATGATTACAGCAGACTGGATATTCCGCCAGCCTGCCCCTGCTGCAGTTCTGTCATGCGACCCGATATCGTCCTTTTCGATGAAACACTGTCAGACCATAAGATCATGTTACTCTCCAGGGAGCTTGAGGCAGGATTCGATCTGGTCTTCAGCATCGGCACAACCAGCATTTTTCCTTACATCGCACAACCGGTCATCATGGCTTATTACCATAATATCCCCATCATTGAAATCAATCCGACCGCTACCCGCGTTTCTAAGTTCTGCCATCTGAAAATAGCCGCAACCGCGGCAAAAACCCTGAATGCCATATGGTTGGCGTTTAACCGGACTTAACCAACATACCCAACCCGACCGAAAGTCGGAGAGTCCAATATATGATACATCGCTCTGTTTTAATGGACGATATTATTGTCATCAACATTAAACAACCCATACCTGATAAGTCCAATGAATGACCTGATACCAGAGCAAATAGTCGACTTCCATGTCCATCTTTTTCCTGATCAGCTGTTCGAAGCAATATGGAAATTCTTCTCAGAACAGTACCATTGGCAAATTGTCTATAAAATGTACTATAAGCAATGTATCCAATATCTTCTTCAGAATGGGGTCAGCCACATTGTCTATTCAAATTATGCCCATAGAAAAGGTGTTGCAGAACAACTGAACCGTTGGAATATCAATGTTTTAAATCAAAACAAAAACCTGTACTGTTTTGCCGCATTTCACCCGGATGATGACAACTGTCTGCAGATTGCTACGTCCGTTCTGGAACATCCCAGGGTCATCGGCTTCAAATTGCATCATCTGGTACAGCATTTTTATCCAGACGATGAGCGGTTGTTTCCTCTATATGAGATGGTCATCGAGAAAAACAAACGAATTCTTTTTCATATCGGTAACGGACCTGTTGAAAGTGATCATGTGGGATATAAAAGCTTCATTCCACTTCTAAAGCGTTATCCTCAGTTATCTGTTAACATTGCACACCTGGGGGGCAATGAATTTGAGCCGTTTTTTGACCTCCTGAAGGAGCATAAAAACATGATGATGGACACATCCTTCTGTTTTTCCAGGGACGACGCCTTTAATTTTAATCTCCATCCGGAAATTCTAGAAAAAAATAAGGACCAGCTGTTGTATGGGTCGGATTTTCCGAACCTGATCTTCCCCCGGTCTGAAGAGATTGAAACCCTTGCCTCGTTTGAACTCTCTGAGGCTTTTTATCGCCAGTTATTTCGGGAAAATGGGAAGCGCCTGTTGGACCGCCATTGCACAGTTGAACAACAGCATGGGGAACAGACAGCTTAGCTATTAGAATTCATACCAGCATCACAGAATCTGGATGATGCAACCGATATTTCATAAATAAACAGATCCTACCCGTCAGCTTTTTTTCAGTCTGCGGCCGATCTGAAGGCTATGCTGGAGAGATAATGTTTGATTTCAAGAAAAACGGTTTATGCTATATCAAGGGGGGTCGATATCCTCATTGTCACGCGCTGTTTATTGACGACCATCTCAGGGTCCTGATTGACCCGGCCTGTGATGACCGTGTTTTGAAGCGCCTGGCCAGCGAAAAACCCATTGATGTGATTATCAATTCACATTGTCATGAAGATCATTTTCTCAACAATTATCTTTTTCCGGAAGCGGAGCTGTGGGTCCATGAGAAAGAGGCGCCGATGTTTCGCAGTATTGAAACCCTGCTCGATTCCTGGCTGGATGATGATGAAAAAACAGGACCAAAGGGTGATGAAACCCTGCAATTCCTGATCAATGATGTCCATTTTAAGGAAAGGGAACCGGACCGGTTGCTGCTGGACAGGGAGTTGATATCGTTTGGAGATACACAAATGCAGGTTCTCCATACACCTGGACACAGTCCCGGACATTTAAGCTTTTTCTTTCCGAATGAGAAGGTTCTGTATACGGCAGATCTCGATTTGGTCGAAGCGGGTCCATACTATGGAGACAAAGCATCCGATATTGATGAGATGATCCATTCCCTGGAACGACTGCTGGAAATAAAAGCGGAAACGTATCTTTCAGCCCATGGAAAATATGGTATTTATGCAGGTGATCCAAAATATATCCTGCGATACATCGATGTTATCTACCAGCGTGAGAACCGATTGTTGGACGCATTGACTCAAAAGCCAAGCACGCTTGAGGAAATTGCGGATTTTGGGATTATCCACGGGAAAAAGAAAATATCAGGTGCATGGGATTTATCGCTATCTGAAAAGAAGATGATGGCGAAACATCTGGTGCGACTGATCCGGAAGGGGGCAGTCCAGCAGGAAGGCGATCGCTATATCGCTTGTTGATCAAGAAATTCTCATTCCAGTCCCGGAACGGTCGAAAGCTTTTTTTCCCTCACCGGTTGCGGCAATTTGAAAGAACTGAAGTTTTCCATTTGACTGAGCAGAGAAAGGTCCTCGATCGGGTTGCCACGCAAATCAAGTTTTCTGAGATGGTTCAAATTAGCCAGGGGCTGGATGTCGATCAACCGGTTTCGCTTCAGATGCAACTCTGACAATGCGGTCAACGTCTCTAACGGTTGAAGATCCGCAACCTGATTATTGTTCAGGCGCAGCAGTTGCAGCTTTTTCAGTCCAGATAAAGGTTGAATACTGCTGACACGATTTCCATCCAATTCCAGCCAGGTCAACCCCACCAAGCTTCTCAGTGGTGTAATATCCTGAATTTGATTATGATGCAGCGATAACACACGCAGATTTGTCAACCCTTCCAGCACTGAAATATCATCGATTCGGTTGTGATGCAGCGACAGCATCGTCAGTTTCTTTAATTTATACAGCGGAGAGATGTCACGAATCCGGTTGCTGTCCAGACCGAGCTTTTTAAGATGCACCAATCCAGCGAGTGGGCTGATATCCTCAATTCTGTTATTATATAAAACCAGACGGGTCACTCTGGTCATGTATCGCAGTGGGCTGATATCTTCAATCTGTTTGTTATGGATAACAACCATGATCAGTTTGCTCAGCCGTCGGGTCAACTCATTGCAGGAATCTGCTTCCAGGGAGAGTCCGACCTTTTCTGCCAACACGGATAATGTATAACGTTGTTTTGCATCGGGTTGGCGACACAACGCGACAAATGCCGGTTCGGTTGGTTGGGGTAGCCGATCGGCATCCTGCCTGATTTTGAATGGCACCTCTATTCGCTGCACGTTCCGGGTTGTTTCAGAACCTTCTGTTCTTTTCGCTATCGACACCGGGAAGTCGGATTTCATCTCTGGAGACTTGGCTGAATACATCTCATCGACAACAGCTGGACGCTCCTTGCCGATGGTTTCGCCCCTTGGAGATCCGCTCTCTTCTGTAGACTTCCGGCTGATTGGCGGCAGCTTGTATTGCTGATATGCAGCATGCCGGCGGATCGGGGTCACACTTTGAATCATGTTATCCAAAAGATCCAGATATTTCAGACGTCTCAAGCGTTTCAGGGGTGATATATCCTGTATTTGATTATTGTTGAGTGTCAGCCATCGGAGATTTCTCAGATTATCCAGTACTGAAATGCCACTGATTCGGTTGTGATCGAGGTACAGTGTGGAAAGCTGTTTCAGTTTTAACAATGATGTAATCTCTGAGATTTGGTTGTTGCTCAGGTACAGGGTTTCCAACTGTGTCAGATGCTGAACAGCACTGATATCATCGAGCCTGTTGTTCGTCAAAAACAGCTTTGATAGTGACCTGTGACCGGCGATCGGATTAATATCGCTGATCTGGTTGTTATCAAGGGTTAACCACTCCAGTTTGATCAAACTTTCGAGCGGTTTAATGTCTTCAATCTGATTGTGCCCAAGATTCAACCAGGTTAACCCGGATAAGCCGCCCAGAGGAGTGATCTCTTTTATCTGGTTTTTTTCCAGAGATAAGATTGTCAATTGATCCAATCCCGCCAGAGGGCCCAGATCGCTGATCCCTTTGCTGTTAAGAAACAGCTCTGTTGTCTTCTGCAGCTGCTGATAGAGCAATTCGCAGGTTTCAGGTGAAAAGACCATGCTAACCTCAGCCGCCAGCGCCTTCAGCGTCGTCATCTGGTCCATTGTCGGCGAAACACACCGTTCAATCTGCTCCGAACTGGCATAAAGCAAAGGGTTCCAGCTACACAGCAGCAGTATCGTCAAAACAACCTGTAAAATCCGACTTCTTGGGCTCATCTGTGTTTTATGTGGGGCGTTTATTGCTCCGGTCAGGTTGACCATATGCCAGATTTATCGGATCCATATGCAGCAGCATCAACGGGCATGATTCCAGTCATCTCTGGGAAACGTTCGGAAATGTTTATGGACTGCTTTTCTTTTCTTTCAAGTCATATCTGAAAACCGACCCCAGTTCCGTGAACAGGTCCCACTCAACTTCGATATCCCTGGGGACATATATGCTGTTGTGGCTTTGATATTGGTAATAATAGCCTGTGGGTTTGACATGATATTCAATACGCCAGACCCCCAACTCCCTGTCAATGCGAAGATCGCGGCTGGCTTGAATATCGAAAAGAGCATCTCCACTGATCCATGTTCCGATCGAGATCTCCCTTGAATCCAAATAAAAAACGGAGATATCCCCCTTCTTTACCCTGACGGTAATCTTCAGCCGCTGGACGCTGGGTGGTATAGGGAACTTCTGAAATGGATAGTCGATTCGAAATGGGGCACCTGACAGAAAGCGGAAAGACAATGCTGCAACTCCAATCACGATGAGTGACAGCCCAACTGCATATCGTCGCCGTGAGGGAGAAAATGGGACCTGCTGTTTCAGTTTCTGCTGATATCCGGGAAACCAGAAATAGTATAAAAAATAGCTGATATACCAGACCAGGGCAAAAGCCCAGAGAACATCCGACGTAAAATGCCCCCCGGTCATAATTCTGACCAGGCCAAGCCAGACCCCCCAGAACAGGGCCATCAGCAAGGCCGGGTAACGCATGCCAGGACGTTTTTGTTTCAGCAAAAAATATAGCATGACGAGCACAAAACCAGAGCTGGCATGCCCGCTTGGAAAAGACCTGCCTTTAAAATTCCTGTCTTTAATAACCAGCACTTTTTGAAATGCATGATGCCCACCCAGTTCCAGGGTGTCTCGGGGTCGGGGTCTCCGCCAGGTATCCTTGAAAACACCATTTACAACAATGACCGGGCCAATAATAATACAAAGGAGAACAAACAGGGTAATTCCCCGTTTCAATAAAAACCGGGGATGCATGAAAGAAGCAAAAAAAAGAGACAGCGCCCAGAAAGCGATCACGCCGCTGATATAGGGACCATAAATATAGCTGAAATGAATCAGTACCTTTTTATCTCCCCACCACTTCTGCTCGATTGGATCATAAAAATGCCGGGAAATACGCAGATCCAGGTCTGTAAAATAGAATACAGCCGTCCCCACAATCAATATCGAAAGAGGAAGCGTAAGCTCCAGGAGTCTTGCTTTATCTCGAAATAGGGACATAAATCTCTGTCAGTGCCGTTTGCGTGTTTAAGATTTCCCAAAGAAGTCTAGATCCAGAGGATAAATGGGATCAGCAATGATAGCAAAAGCTATTGATAGTTGATGAACCACTCGGCATAAGTATTTAATAAATCGAAATTTTTTGAACGATTATCAACTGCTTTCAAATCACAAAGCGGTATCATGGAGAGTCGTTTGTCATCGGCAAGTAGTTTGACTTTCCCCAGGAGTCCGAATAATTCATTTTCTGAATTATTGATCGCATCCAATTGGTATCTTTCATACTCTCCTGCCGTAACGACCTCACATGGCAGTTTCAGGTTTTCAGATAAAAAAGCAAAAAATGTCTGGATTGTTTCCAGACCGACTGTATAATTGTCACAGTCCTTCAATACAGCTGCTACTCTTTCTATCCGGCTGGATTGTTTCATTTTTCGTGTCTAATTAGATTAGGTGACAGGAGTTCTATTCATGGTCGCAGAGATCAGCTTTTTCAGTTAATGCGCCTGGCGGTTTTGGTTTGCCATTTCGGTTTCTTGCCTCGTTCTTTCATTATTCATACTAGCGTAAGGTGGTAGAAAAATAAATTATAAAATCGGAACTACCCCTGTTTTATTTCATTTATTCAGCTATTTAGAATAGCAGAACAGAGAAAAAAGAGGTTGTATGAATAAACGACGCCTGGAATCGATCAATATCTGAAAAGCGAGGTGTTTGACGAGTCCCGTACCCGGGTTTCTGATTACCAAATGGATAGCAATCTGAAACTGCAGGTATTAGTAATTCTGGTGGGTATCACCAAAGTCACGTTCCTTGTAGCCGGCAGAATCCTCTGTCTTGATCTGACGGCTGATGGTATCAATATTCCTGGAATACACTTCGGCGTGTCCGGCCAGATTTCTGATTGTCTGGTGACCGGAGGATGCGCATGGCTTAACGAAGTCAAGATACTTTTTCGACGTTTCCAGGAGTTTCAGATATGAATCCTGATTGCGCCGAAATATATTTTTATAGGTAATAGCAATAACGGCCTGTTTGAGCAGGGGATGAATATAGATATCAGTTTTCAGCGGAATCCGGTCCAGCTGATTTTCCTGGATGACATCAATACAATGTCTAAAAACACTGTGTGCCAGCAGATTTAGTTTTTTAGTGAAGTTTTCAGAACCATCGTTTCGGTGCAACGCCCTGGCAATTTCCAGCAGCGTAATCTTCTGGGCAATAACTATTTTCTGTTTGTAAAGCATACCTTCAGGACGCACATTGGGGATCGCATTTCTTATGTTTTCAACCAGTTGATCCATCATGGGGATTCTGGCAAACAACATGGCATAGGCCATAATAATGGAAACTTCGTTGACCTTGCCTTTCGAGCTTGGCGCTGATTCATCCTTGAATTTCTCAATGAAGGCTTTCTTAATATCCTCCGCCGTGCATCCAGCCTGCCCATGCCGACTCATTTTGACCAGTATATCTTTGCTATACTGGTTTATTTGCCTGACTTCATACAGGTTCTCATCAACCAGATGCAGATAATGAGGAATTTCAAACTGTTTGCGAACCAGTCTCTGGGCAATGACTTTCGCCTCATTGTTCCCCTCTTTTTGAATTTTTTCCAACTCGGACCTTGGAAACATCTTGAAACGAAGCAGGTATTCCTTGTATGTGCTTAAAAACCAGGTGGTGTGAAACATGCTTAGCCCGCCGTCTGCCAGCAAAGCCTCACCTATTTTTCTGAGGCTATCCAGAATAATATTTTGTTTTCCAGTTGTAAGCGCACTGTTTTTCATATCAATAAATTTTATGATACCATCCAGGGCGAGGTAATTGACATCAGCATCCTCGACCATCGCTGACTCCCTGATTTTCAGCCTGAAAGAGTTCATTTCAGAGATACTCATCGTATCGCCACCCGGAAGATTCGTGCGGTCCTTCCGATTGACATTGGCCAGAAACGAATTATGAAAGGCTTTGATCTTTTCTCTCGCCTTAATCAGATCGAATTTCGGCTTCTTTTTTCTTCCCAGAAAGGGACCCCCCGAAAACAGTCCGCCTTTCTTCTTCTTTTTGTCAGCGTCTTTATCCTTGCGACGGTAAGTATGCATAAAGAAATCCCGGTCCGGAACAGTTCTCTGAATCCGGTGCAACTGCCTCATGATACTGCTTTCCATTTCCATGCTGAATTACCAGTACACCAAAGAATGAAGACGGTTGAGCCCTCCACGGAGAATGCACCCTCCCTGGGGCCCAAAATAAGTAAAATACTTATATAATAATACGTTATCTCTCAGGTGAGGACATTATGACAGTATTTATCAAGTTATAAAACGAAAAACACCGTCTTATCTGAAAACCAAACCACCAACCATGTGACGGATTCTAACACAGGTGAAGGCGCACGACTTCATCTTTCCGGATCCATCATACGGTGCTGGCTTCATTCTTCATGGGACGGCTGAAGCCGGGAATGTTTGAGATCAAAATATATTTCATTTTCTAAAAAATTTTCTGTCAAATGCCTGGACGACAGGTCTTATCTCACCATCATTCTCTATCTCGACCTTCTTTGTGGATGGTGTCACCAGCCCTTCTCTGGCCTTCCGGGACGGCTTGTTATCAACGAACACCGGATCCGCTACCAGATCAAAGCCAGGTAGTAATATATTGAATTCAAGTGGAATTCCATTCGGATCATAGGTATAGATGGAGTTGATATAACCATGGTCAATAATATCAGATACGGGTAGATCTTCGTTGACGAGCCGATCCTGCAACATGTGAAGATCTGAAAGTGACTCCAGACAGATCGCCAGATGATCAAAAATAAACGGGCCGGACACCGGTTCGCCGTGTCGTTTGTTCTTCACCCGCGTTACATCCTGCCATTCAAAAAAATAGATGAGCATCTGGCTGGAAATGGCAAACGCATATTGACGCCCCTCTTCGTTTTGAAAGCCCAAAACAAGTTTCAATCCCAGAATATCCCGCCAGTAAGAGATCGTTTCATCCATGTCGGCTGTTGCGAAAGCAACGTGATGAATGGCTGTGAGCTTTGGTTGGTTCATGATTTTTTATTGACGTAATTTCATTTTTTCACGACTTCAGAGCCATTTGAGCGGCCTTTCTTGCGTGTATGGCTGTGGTATCGAATAAAGGGACGGTTGTATCTTTCTGGTTCACCAGCAAGGCGATCTCGGTGCATCCTAAAATAACCCCTTCAGCTCCTTTGCCGGAAAGTGCATTGATGATCTTCAGGTATTTTTGCCGGGATTCAGGCTCAACTTTCCCCAGACAGAGTTCCTCATAGATTATCTGATGCACCACCTTTCGGTCGTTCACCTCTGGTATGATAACATTCAGACCGTACTGTTCCTGAAGACGCCCCTTATAAAAATCCTGTTCCATTGTAAACCCTGTTCCCAGTAATCCGACCGTCCTGATATTTTCAGATAATATCACTTCAGCAGTAGCATCAGCAATATGGAGGACAGGAATACCAATTCCCGCTTCGATTTCTGCCGCGACTTTGTGCATGGTATTCGTACAGATCAGCAAAAAGTCCGCGCCTGCCTTTTCGACACTCCTGGCCGCATTTACCAGGATCTCCGCAGCTGCCAACCAGTTTTCGGCATGTTGATGTTTTTCGATTTCTGAAAAATCCACACTGTAAAGACAGATTTTTGCTGAATGCAGCCCACCGAGCTGGTCTTTGACTGCTTCATTGATTAAACGATAGTACGTCAGCGTGGACTCCCAGCTCATCCCGCCCAGCAACCCAATTGTTCTCATAGTCCGCCTTCCTGCTGTTTTATATTAGTATTGTATTTTCTGCGCACGGTGTTGCGGTCTTGATCGACCTTGAACCTGAGGTTGAGTTTAGCAAATATTTATCATTCGAGAAACTTGCAAGTTCTAGCGCAGGTAGCACCCTACAGTCACATTCAGATCTTCTAAATGAAAGCACTTCACGGTCTTTCAGGACAATGTTTCAATCAATCGTTTGTTGACAAAAGTTTCTTTTTTTCGTTCCATGGATGAGAAACAGTAACTGGCATTAACCCTTTCCATATCTTCCCATTCAGAAATTCTCATCCGTCATCAAAATGAAAAGAATATGCGTTTTTTGTGGATCCAGCCCCGGTAGCAGGCCGGAATATGCTGAGGCCGCCAGACACCTCGGAGTCACACTTGCAGAAAACGACATCGGTCTCGTATATGGTGGCGCCGATGTGGGAATGATGGGAGCAATTGCCAGCAGTGTTATTGCAACCGGGGGTTCCGTGACCGGGATCATACCAAGGCAACTGGCTGATCAGAAGGTGGCGTTTACCGGGCTTGCAGATCTCAGGATCGTCGACTCCATGCATCAGCGGAAAGCATTGATGGAAGCGTTGTCTGATGGATTTATTGCACTTCCGGGTGGACTGGGTACCATTGAAGAGTTTTTTGAAATCTGGACGTGGGCGCAACTGAATATGCACCGAAAGCCCTGCGGACTATTAAATGTCTGTCACTATTTTGACAGACTGCTCGCCTTTCTCGATCATACTGTTGAAGAACAGTTTGTTGAAATTGACCACCGCAGGATGATCATCGTCGAGAAAGACCCACTTACACTGATCGAGCGTTTCCGGACCTATCAGCCGCCCGTCACAGACAAGGCAAAATGGGCCCTGAAAATGAACAATAGCTGAAGACAGGTGAAATATGTCAATTAAATCAGAGACAACTGCTAAGAGCAGTACCCCAGATCCGGGTTCAGCTGACTTCGCATGAATACACATCGTATTGTAATGTTCACATGTGGGACGATGCCCCTGTGAACCAGCATCACCAGTTCTGATATTTTACTATCTTTCTCATACAAACAGCATCCAGAGGCAACAACCGCCTGCCAGGGCAAGTACCCTCCAGTCACTGTGTTGGCATGACAGTAAAGGGTCCGTGCGGTTTTCAGAAAAACATCGAGCCTCCATTGCATCAACCATTTCGTCCGCTTTTTTAAAAATCCCCTCCATCAACGGCAGGACAAAAATACGGATCCGAAACAGGGGATTCTTTCTACGGCCGACCGCCCGTGATTGCTGTGCTTCTGCAATTTCAGTCGATAACTCCAGGATCATGGGGATAAATCGGAACATCAGGCTGATCATCAGTGCAATCCGCTGACCGGAAATCCATGGAACCGGTTTTAAATACCACTGTATGGCAGCCTTAATCTCCATTGCTCTGGAGGTGCGGATAAAAAGCAGTCCCAGCACGACAATCAGAAACAATCGCCAACAGACAAGTCCACCGGCCAGGACACCCTGTTCAGTGATACTGAGGCTTCCTATTGAGAAAAGGGAGACACCCGGTGTGGTAAAAGAGCGGGCTGTAAAAACAAACAACAGCAATAACAGAAAGAAACGGATCTCCTTCAGTACGCTTTTGAATGAGATATGCAGCTTAATAATAATCGGTATCAGTATGACGGTTAAGCCCAGCAGGCCCCCGGGATTTGACCGGGCAACCGCGAGATTCACGCCGAGTAGCATCACGAGCTTGAAACGGTTGTCCAGGAGGTGCAGGAAGGAGTTTCCGGGATGATAGTCAAAAGCAGTTATATGAGCCATGATCGCAGTCCTTGCCCGTATCTCGATGTACAGGGCTCCCGTATCCCGTATATTTCAACTTCTCCCATCAGGTCAACCGGTTCTCCACTACGAACAATACGTCCATTTTGGATGACGACCAACCGGTTGACATGAGCAATTACTTTTTCCAGTTCATGGGTCACAACAATGATAGTATGACCTGTTTCGTGGAGATGGATAATCTGTTGCAGTAATTGACGTCCACCTGGATAATCCAGGTTGGAAAAGGGTTCATCAAACACCAGAATTCTGGGATTCATTGCAAGTACCCCTGCAATCACCAGACGTTTTTTTTCCCCACCCGAAAGCAGATAGGGCTTCTGATGTTTCAGATCCTGAAGACCGACAATGTTGAGAACCCTTTCAACGCGCGCATCAATTTCGTCTCGATTCAACCCGAGATTCTCCGGTCCAAAGGCGATATCGCTCTGAACTGTTTCCCCGACAATCTGCGTATCAGCATTCTGGAAGACCATCCCCACCATCTGTCTCGCTCTTAAGAGGTCTTTCGAAACTGAAAGACCATCCAGCAATACGTCCCCGCTGGTCGGCTTTAGCAGACCGTTCAAATGACGACAAAGCGTGGTTTTCCCGGAGCCGTTCGCGCCGGCTATCACAATAAACTCCCCCGCTTCAATGGAAAGATCTATATTCCTGATACCATAAGAACCATCAGGAAAAACATGGGAGAGATTTTTTATCTGGATCAGGCTCATCAAAATTTACACAGTGTCATCAATTGGAAAAACCCTTCAAGGCCCTGACCTTCACAATTCCAAGGGAAGCGCTTTTGAGACTGGAGTCCGGCAAATTCAATCCCCTGTGGGAGGATTTCCCTTCCACAGGGCTGCCATAAGCCATCGGGTTTTATCCATTCTCAATCCGGGAACATGGCCGAATTTACGATGGAGAAAAAGGCTAGAGCCTCATCCTTGGCTGCAGTAATCTTGCAATATAGACTGCAGAGGCTATCTTGAGAGCATCTCCGATTAAAAAAGGTAACATACCAACAGCGAATGCCTTCCCCCATGTCAGGCCAGTCATCAGTTTCAGCCAGGAAACGCCAATTCCGTAGACGATGGCAGACGCCAGAATCATCCCCAGAATATATCCGACCACCTTATTTCGATAACTGCCGTCCGCTGAGACCCGGAATCCTGCAGAAATGGCTCCTGCCACGATCACAGCAGGAATATAACTCAGCAGGTAACCGCCTGTTGGTCCCAGCAAATGGGCCACCCCTCCCCGTCCGGCAGAGAACACCGGAAAACCAACCGCTCCCGCGAGCAGATAAATCAAAACACTTGCCGCACCCCATTTCCAGCCGAGCAATACGCCGGCCAGCAGAACAAACATATTCTGCAGCACAATAGGCACAGGGCCAATTGGAATCGCCATAAAGGCTCCAGCTGATATCAGTGCTGCAAAAAGAGCGGCATACACCGTTAAACGAAGTTGAGTGGATCTGTCCGTTGTCATCTGTTTTTATGTATTCAGGATTTTCCGTTCCGGGTTGGGAATGGTGGGCAATCTGTTTCAGGGTTGATGAAAACAATCTCCATAGAAGACTTTTTTAACCGTCCCGTCCGGCAGTTCCAGGACCAACGCCCCCGTATTGTCGATATCGACGGCCTTGCCGTATTGTGTATCCTGGGTTGTAACAATCCGCACTTCCCGACCCAGGGTGATGGTATATTTTTTCCATTCAGTCAGTACGTGATCCAGGTTTGGTCGGCTGATCTCCTTCTCGAACGCCTCCAAAAAATGTGTCAGGACTTTTTTCCTCGGTATTGTCTTTCCGGTTAAGGTCCTGATTGAAGTTGCATTTGGTTCCATATGGGTGGGATCGTTGTTAACATTGATCCCGATCCCGATATTCAGAAATGCAACCCTGTCATCGGAAACCTCCATTTCACTCAGCATCCCGCACAGCTTTTTTTCATTGACAAGAATATCGTTCGGCCATTTCACGCGAGCATCAATATCAAAATGGCGTTGGATGGTTCTTGCCAGAACCAGTGATGCTGCAAATCCATAGCGACTCATCAAAGACGGTGGAATCAGCGGGCGGAGGATAATAGTGAAATAGAGACCACCTGTGTCAGAGTACCAGGTCCTGCTCAAACGTCCCCTGCCGCTTCGTTGTTTTTCTGCAATAATGACCGTAAAATGGGGGCTTCCTTTGCCGGCCAGTTCCTTTGCAATAGTCATCGTTGAATCTACTTCACTGTAATAATGAATATTAGGTTCCCATGTGGGAAATTCCCAGGGGTACAGCGCATCAGGGGAACTCACCAGCTGATAGCCAACAGCAGATGATTCAATTCGGTAACCCAGCTGCTGCAGTTTTTTGATATGTTTCCAGACACTTACCCTTGAAACACCGAGCCCTTCGCTGAGCTTTTCACCTGAGTAGACGGATTCTCGGTTCTCCGACAGGATCTTCAGTATTTCCCCCTTCATTTCATCCTACCCTCTGTAACGCTTTATCGAAACTGTTTTGCAGAGAAGCAGCCGTGAGAATTCATCCACAGCGCTCCCTACTAATGTGTGCGTTGAAAGATATCTGCATCTGTTTTTCGTTACCCATATGGATAGTCTAGGTTAACGACATAGACACCAAAAGTCAAATTTCTTATTTAACTGATATTTATACTTTTAATTGGTCATTGCGACTATAGCGTCCCAGGAACGCTTCAACTAGCGACAGGCGGGATTGAGTAACTCTTTCTTGATGGGTTGATCAAACTTAAGTTCTCCACAGGCTTTCAATGCGGCAATCTCAGCCTCACATGCCTTTACGATACCATTATAATAAACAGACTGGACAAAAAACTCACACTTCCCGGATTTGCGCACCTGGACTGGTCCGCAGGAATTCACGCAATTGTAGATATATACGCCATTCGAATTCCTGAGAATAAAATCGACGGCTTTAACCGGCGGTACAAACATACTGGTCAGGTAAAAAAGCCCCAGCAGAAAAATAATCGGTTTCATCTATATTTCTCTGATTAAATTCAGCATCACATGAATCACACGTATCTCTTTGACCAATGGTCTAATTTGAAGACGCTTCAGACCTTATCCGGCCAATCACTAACTCCAATCCCTTTTTTCTTTTATTTCCAATATGCTGTATCCCGGCTACGCGGTCCCAAACCTTAAATCAATAGGTCGAACAGTCAATTCGCCCAGTCCAAACGAAACATAACGGATAAAAACTGAATTACTGAATTGGGACTGAATCACGAGGGTTCCCAGGCTTTTTTCAATGACCAGCCTGATTTCTGATTCGCTTAAGGCAGGACTGACTTCTATGGCAACCAGATCCTTTAGGTTTCTGATCTGCTCCTGCAGATCATCTGCAAAGCTCTTTTCACCAATCTCCGGTCCCTTAACAAAGATAATGTGGCGACCAAAACTGTTTTTAAGTGCAATTTGCCGCCTTGAATCATCAAAATCCTCACTCTCCGGACCAATTTTAATTATTTCATAACAGGTGACTTCTTTCTCTTCAACGATGACTTTCTTCGACATGATTTCCTCTTGACGTTAGCGTGCTTAAGCTTCTAACCAGCTTTTGTTGGTAGCCAGTGATGGTGTCTTGTTCCAGTCCGTTATCCTCATAAGCAGCGTCGTCCGCGTTGTTCCCGCCAGACCTGTTTTCGCTTGCAGAAGTCGTCAGACAGATGCGGACTACTCCTTTAATTAATTTGTCGCGACTTCACGCAAATCCAAATTGAAGCCACACATTATCGTTCATACCTATCAGAGACAGGATGGGTTTACAACCGTTTTTTTCCCATAATAATATTGCCTTAGCGCCATTTTCAGCCATCCATAACGCACGTGAACAGCATTTCATCTGGAAATAAATGAGTGCTAGCCTGTCTGGATGTTTTTTACTTCTTCAGGCCAGATGGTATCGAGCGGAGCAACGAAGATCATCCGTTTCCCGCGAACCGGGTGGTTGATTGTCACTGACCTCGCGTGAAGTGCCAGAGCCCTGTTGGGAAATTTTACCTTCGAACCATACCTGAAATCTCCGATGATTGGAAATCCTATATGCGCTAACTGAACCCGGATCTGGTGATGTCTGCCCGTCCCCAGTACGATTTCTATCAGTGAGGTATTGTTGGAGTACAGGATCCGGCGAAACGACAGATCAGCCTCCTTTCCGATTGTTTCGTTTGTTATCCTGCTGTTGACCCCTTCCCGAACGATCCGGTTCGAGAGCACACCTGATTTCGGGGGTTTTCCTTCAACCAGAGCCCAATATTTTTTCTCCACTGTTTTCTTGCGGAACTGATCCGACAAGCGACTGGCTGCCTTGGATGTTTTGGCGAAAACAACCACACCCGAAACAGGACGATCGAGTCGGTGGACCATTCCCAGAAAGACGTTTCCTGGTTTATCAAATGTCTCCTTGAGATAGTGGCGGGCAGCTTCCAGGAGAGACAAATCCCCGGTGATATCGCTTTGAATCAGTATACCAGCTGGTTTACAGACAACCAGGAGATGATTGTCAAGATAGAGGGGGTGGATGGTCAGCATGGCATTGACACCATCAGAAACGACTGTGGGGCTTGTTGAAATGCTTCATCAATTGTCTGTCTGGTATCCATATTTATCATCTTCCCAGCCATATTCTGCCATAATCATCTGAATTTCAATTTGAAGTTGTCTGGCCAGATCATAGGATCCTTTAATTCGATCTGCGTTTTCCATAATCCTTTTCAGAAACCTCACCGCTTTTTCCAGCATTCTTTTGTATTCGGGATTGTTGAATAACCCTGCCGATTCCTTGGCGACCCATGCGCCTTTTAAAAAGGGATCCACTTCATGGGGCTTCGTCAGGGCGCCATATTCAAGTTGCTGAGAAATCAGCAATGAACACCGTTTGAACAACGTTTCCGCTACCTCTCTGGATTCATCAGGATTCCCCCTGGCCAGGGAAAGCTGGAAATCCGTCACCCCTATCATGGTCCGGATCATGCTTTTTTGCAGGAGCAAGTCCTTTGATACATCGGGTATCGTCGCCAGGATGTCCTTAACAAGGTTTTTTAGAACTGGAATTCTCGCAAACAGAAGGCCCAATGTAATTATCACCAGGATTATATAATTGGCTGTTTTTCCAACACCAACCGTTTTCGTTTCATCATGCTGGATAGCGGCGCATGCCTGTCGAATTTCATCTTTGGAAATACAACCGGAAACATAGACAGAACCTTTCAATTTTGTATTGAGCATGACCAGTCCACCCAGTTTGTCTTTTACCGACAGTAATGAGGCAATCAACAGGAGTTTTTGCTGCAGTCCGTCTGATAACTTCCGGATATGCCAGTTAAAATGGCCTGTAATGCTGCTTTGTTCCCGCGAGATCCGCTCTTTGAGATGCTCAAGGTATTTCAGGTAGATTTTTATAAACCAGGTTGCATTGTAAATACTGATACCTTCGTTGTGAAGGGCGCTGGCTATTTCAACCAGAGCGCTTTCCAGGATAATGAGTTTACGTTCATTAAGTCCACTTTGAGCCGTATCGTTAAAGATCTGGATCCCATTCAAGGCTCTGAGGTCAGCAAAATATGGATATTTTTTTATCAGGCGCTTTATTTTTTTCCTCGGATTGTTTATCTCCTTCTGTTCGGCAAAACGATTCACCTCTTCACGAAGTTCTGTGATATTAGGCATCTTTTTCGGTCCCAGGAATGATCTACCGCTTTTTTCAGGGTACTTCACATCGGATCCCAGAAACGCGGGGGTATCCGGGATGCGTTTCATCAAAGCATCAAGCTCTTCAATTTTCTGGGCGATCCGCTTGTCAATATCCTCTTTTTTCCCTTCCTTTGCGGGCGGGGTATCTATTTTATTTTGGGAATTTTCCATGGAAAGGTAGGTATGCAGTCGGGTTTCGACTTAATCCTGTTTTTCTGAATCGTTATTGATTGCTACCGTCAGGATCAGGATCTGAAGCCTGTCCTTTTTTCACGATGCCGCCTGAAAAACTCCTGATTTGACCCTGCAACCGCTGTCAGGCTTTTGGAGCGAGTTGTTCAGTAATGGTTTATCGATCAAATCGAGTCACTTAAGTGGTGAAATTGCAGGATGCAGAAAATGACGATAGTCAGCAAAAATAGAGGCTGTTTTCTCAGGTCATCCGAATTTTATGTTCAGGTTTGCCAAGATAAAAACCCTGGGAAAAGTCTATCTCCAATTCGCAGATTTTCTCCTGTACCGCTTCACAGTGAACAAATTCGGCAATGACCTGTGTTCCGATATCCTTGGCCAGGCGTGTAATCGCTTTCGTAATGGTGTAACTTTTCACATCAGTATGGATGTTCTTGATGAATTTTCCATCAATCTTAATAAAATCTGCGTTCAGTTCAAGTAAGCGACTGAAATTAGACTGTTCAGCACCAAAATCGTCAATCGCAATCTTACACCCGATTTCCTTGAGCGCTGTTAGTTGTTCCAGTACCTGATCCGAGTCTGTCACACTGATACCCTCCAGAACTTCGAAAACAATCTGTTCAGGAGAAATGGCAACTTCCTGAAAGAGTGACCTCATGTATCTGACCAGAAATCCCTCTTTCAAATCATCTTCAGTAATGTTGATAGAAAATTCAAATGATGTGTTCTTAAAGATATCAACACTTTTACGGATCATTACCTGGGTCAACTCATGAATCATGCCAACCATTTTCGCAGCATCAAGAAACAGATACGGCGAAACAACCTCTCCGTTTTCAACCATTCTTGACAGACACTCGTACTTCGTTATCAGACCCGTGCGGTTGTCAATGATGGGTTGAAAAAACGGAATGATGAAATCGTGCTTCAGTGCTTTCCGGACCCGGTTCATCCAGTGCATATTGGTTTTTTGCCGTTCTTCAACCACCATTTCCTGGGTCAGGATAAATACCCGATTGCGGCCTCTTCTTTTCGCCTCGATCATCCCCAGATGCGCCTGTTTCAGAACATCCGGGCCACTACCATGGGTCCCAACGATGGTTACCGTAGCTTGAATGGAGATGCCGCTGCCAAGGACAAAGTTCTGATTAAACACCTTACGATGCAGCTCTCTTGCATGTGCCCCGGCCATTTCCATGGAAGTTCCCCTGACCAGCAGGACAAATTCAGCCGATGTTCTACGAAAGAGCAAGCTGTGTTCCGGTTGATTATCATGCAGGAATTGGCCCAGTTTCTTCAGAAGCTCATCACCGGCCTCAAAACCATAAAAGGTATTGATCTGGGAAAAGTTGTCAAGTCCTATCAACAAGAGGACCAGCTCTTCGTTTTGGTGCAGAACACTATCCAGCTTGATTTTGTTAAATAGCCCGGTCAGCTCATCCGTGATCAGTTTCTTTGCAAGTTCCTCTGTTTGTTCCTGAACCCTGTGCTCCAAGGAAAGATTCAGGTCAGCCAACTCATCTTTTTTTTTCTTCAGCTCTTCTTCAGCCAGCTTTCGATTCGTAATGTCATGGGAAACCGCCTGGATCCCGATAATCACTTTGTTTTGATCAACGACAGGTTGCAGGGCTGTCAAAAAACAATACCCTTTCTGGTCAATCCGGAATTCATCTTCATATTGTCTCCCGGCGCCGGTTTTATGGAGTAGTTCAAAACGTTCTGTAAAAACATCTGACAGGTCTTTTGGTAATATATCTTGAATGCGTTTTTGAGATAAACGATCGGGATCCAACCGGTAAAATGAGATGGCTTCTTGATTGGCCATCCGCAATCTGCCATTGAGATCGCAATAGATGGCAACTGCACCGATATTGTCAAATAGAAGTCGATGCTTTTCCTCGCTCTTCTTCAGATCGGCAAATGTGCGCTCGTGTTCGCTGATTTCGGACTGCAGTTGAACATTGACAACCGTCAACGCGACAGTCTGTTCTTCCAGTTTCAGTCGATTCTGGCGATTCTCCCTCAACAGGTCTGCTTTCTCGAGTGCTTTTTCAACAGAATGTTCAAGCACTTTCATGTCATAAACGGGTTTTGTTACAAAATCCCAGGCATGAAGTCTCAGTGCTTCAATGGCATCTTGAATCGTGTTGGTGCTTGAAACCATGATAATCGGCGTTTCCGGGTTCTCTTTCGCCGCAGTTGCCAAAACATCCAGTCCATTTATTTCAGGCATTCTAATATCCACCAGCATGATATCGGGATCAACCTCTCTGAACCGGTCCAAGCCTTCCTGACCGTTACCGGCAGTAATGACAGTATACCCGGAGTCCTCAAAATAGCCGGCAATGCTGTTCAAGACCACCGGATCATCGTCAATTGCCAGTAACTTGATATCGGATCTCTTCCGCATAGTCTTTTTTGCTCGTCAGAGTCAGTGATGATTCGGGAAATGGCTGGGGGTGATTTTGGATCTAGGCTGGATGATAATTCAATGCGCTTTTAGAAAGGCATTGTGATTCTCTCCCCCTCTGGGTAGTCGACCCAATTATCCGCTTCGTTTTCCAACCGGACAAAGTGCATTTGGTCAATTCATCCGGGTTGTGAACAAAGGGGTGCACTGCATGTTGTCTTTCAGAACACCCTAGCACGATAATTGATCATCGTAAATGGGTTGGTAACTTTCCTGCTTCCCCCGGAGAAGGACTTTTTTTCTGCCGAATATTGAGATCTGCAGAATTAAGTGGAACGTGTGCTGGAAAAGACGTTCCACCCAATAAAGCGGGGTATTCAGAAACCGTGCAAGGAGACGCCACGATCTAATTACTGCGATCTCTACTTTACGGCAACAACAGGACAGTGAGCAGATAGGATAACGTGCTGGGCAGTCGATCCAAAAAAGAACTTACCGACTTTGGACTTTTTTTCTGTTCCGAGAATGATATGATCAACCCTTTCCTGTTCAGCAAAAAAAACGATGTTTTCGGCAACGGTAAGGTTGTTTGAAGGCAGCATTTTTGTTTCGCAACTCAGGCTATCGATCTTGAGAAAATTCTTTGCGTATTCCAGTATTTTCTCAGCATGGCCAAGATCATCCAGATGTTTTTCTTGATCATTTTCAAGAGCTGTTACGGCAATGACATGGGCATTTAAAGCTTTTGCGTACTTCAACGTGAGTTCCAGCGCTTTTTTCGCAATATTTGACCCATCATAACAAACCATTATTTTCATGCTTCCTCCTCTCTCTCGTTTCAATGTCCTGGTGCGATTCCCGTTCTGAGTGTATTTAGCTGCTTATCTGAGCACTGATATACAATTTTTCCTTCTATTGTATATCAGTTTAGTAATTTAGATAGGGTGAATTGTCAAGTCTTTTGGATTCAACCTGTTGTTATTTTGCAAATTATTACATGTCCCCGAATGGTTATTACCAGACGGGTGTCAAGTCAACTGTCTCAGATCGGGACCAGCAGCCAATGGGGGAGATGGTCGCGTTATGGTTGCCCTGATCTCTGTGCAATCAAAGCGACATTCAAGACTTGACATGACACTAGCGTAAAATCTCTTCAAAACGGATGATATCCTTTCGCAGGGCAAACACCACCGTATCCAGGGCGATATCCTCTGAGTAGGCGTACAATCGGCACATATTGCTGAGTATGTTTTCCATCATATCGTGAATCGTTGTGCTGTACTGGCTCATGCGTTCAGGACTGTTCTTCTGATGAAAGAAGGCATTCTTCAGTTGCTCGGGATTAATACCTTCATCCACCTTTCGATGGGATAGCAGCAGACCGTATTCACTGGCAAAACATTTCAGAAAACGGTCTTCTCTGGAAGCGATAATCGATTTGTTTTCTTCCAGTTTAATCTCATTCTGGCTTTGGCATTTTAAAAACTTCTGGGCCATCTCTTCCCGTGTTTTCTCCGTATCCTTTTCCGAGTCAATGATAACCTCTAATGCCTGCATGAAGTTGATATCCGGTTTCTCAACCTTCTGTCCCGTTTGAGGATCTACAAAGGAGAATTTGGGTACCATAATATGGGAAAAGGCCTTATTCTGGACCGCACTATTGAGGAGTGCATATTGAATATAACGCCTTAGATCCAACTCTATCTGCAGAGGATCACGGTCGACCGTACAGACCGTGATCTCGTTTTTCAGGATCGCATAGTAAAGATTCCGCACAACATCCACCAGATTCCTGAAGTGCCCGTAATTTCCTATGCCTTCAATATCGCTCTCTTCTGTTGTATACCCATAGCGCATATAGGGAACCGGTGGTCTTTCTTTTTTGATGGTGTCATCTGTTGCCAGCCAGTGATGCAATTCAGGTCCCTCATCAATGATTCGACTCAGCTGTTTGAGAAAAATACCAACATGAATTTTCCTTCCATCAGAATGAACGATGGTATTCCGCATGATATTCTGGAGTTGCCTGACCGAGATACCACTGATGCCTTCATTGGGGAAATGCTCGTTCCAGAGCACCCGCATGAATTCATTGTCAATCAGTTGCAACTGGTCATTGGTGAAAAGGCTGCTTTCCCTCAAATGAACAGCACGGGGGTGGGCCACAATATAGCTGGAAAAGGACGCTGCATCAAAGCTGTTCAGATTCATCCGCATCATTTCATTATGAAATGGATGCCAATGGGGCAGTTCCTGAATGGTGCGCACTGGATCTTCACTGTGTGCCGCGTAGATATACAATTTCTGTTCGGGTGTGATGGAATGATAGAGCTTTTTTTTCTCTTCACTCCAGTTCTCGGGCAGGTTCTTGCGGACCGGCGGCAGCAAGCGCGTTAAGACCGAATAGTAGGCTGCAATTCTCAATAGATTGGGATCGACGTCATATTGCTCCCGCATATTGGACATATCCCGTCGCAGAATATCCATTTCCGAGTTTGCATCCAGAAGGTAATTGACCGGTACGCGCTCAATGCGGTCCAGGAGTTTAGAAGAATCCAGTTTTTTATCGAGATTTTTCATCTCCTCAATGTTGGTTGTTATCACCACTGTATTGTCAACCGATGCCTGGGTTGACTCAACTGAGACCTTCCCGCTCCCAAGCAACATGAGCAGGGGTTTATAGTCCCTCTCCTTGGAACCGTCATCCAGACCGAACGCATCATGAATATGCAGTATGCCCCGATTGGAATCAACAATGGCGCCATCGTATCGATAAAGTATTTTCCCTGGCATATGTTCATTCAGAATCGTGGCGTTCTCAGCATCCAGAAAAACGGGATTGGCTCGGGCCCTTAGATAACTCGTATCATCGATATTGGAAATACCTTTTGCCTGGGATGTTGAGAACTCAATCTCCTCGATGCGGATATACTCCTCCAGGATTTCGTAAAGGGATCTTTCCTTGTTTCGGGGATTCTGCATCAACGCTTCCAATATATCCAGCGTCCGCTTATCCAGTGTGGCATTCTGGTAGAAATTCGGAATCAAGACCTCTTGCTGTTTTCCAGCCTGTCTTTTGATAAAATCGAACACCTCTTTCCGGGGATGAATAATCTGCCCGTCGCTGCGCTGCATTGTCACCGGAATGAGAAGAACAGGGTTGTGATGAAACTGGGAACGGATTTCGATAGTTCGTCCCTGCTTATTGGAAAAGCTGAAATAGAATGTATACAGTCGGACAGACTTTTGTTTGGTATATTCCTCCAGAGCTCTGACAATCAAGTCAACAATATTGGTTTTTCCGGATGCCGGTGGTCCTACCAGGACAATACCGCGATTTAGACTGGCTTCATTGTCGAAAGACTCGATAACGTCCACGATATGCTTGATGCAATGTTCCTGGCCAAAAACCGCATTGATCCCGTTTGAAAAGAGATCTTTGAATACATTATAGCTGAGAATGGGTTCCCCACTCCGTACCACGATCTCAAACCCGAAATACTTGATGGCATCGGATATCAAAGATGATGATGTGTGAAGATGGGCATAGGGATCTGAAACAACATCATTCATAAAATCAGAAAAGTGTAGGCTTTTTTTCTTCTGTCCTGCTAACAGTTCCCTGAGGTTCAGTGTTTCCATACCCCCTCATGCGCTTATGGGTTTTTCCGATTTTTTCATCTGTTCGATGACCTGCTCAAATGTCATCTCCGGCACATTCTTTTCAGAGAGCCGGTTATTCGAATAGGTAAACAGAGAGCCCCCACTGACAAGGGATACAGCCCCTTTCCAGATATAGTGAATGTTCCGGAGTGTCGGCCGGATCCAATCCTTGCGTAGTTTTTTGCCGTCATTTCTGTGCAAAAGCAATAAGCCACCATCAATGAAATCGGTATCAATGAGATATATCCGTGGGCGCTGGAAATGGGTAAAAAACATCAACATCTCTTCTTTGACAAGTCGAGGATCAATCCAGACAAATTGGGAATCGTCCCGGATGATTGTCTCCTTGTTCAATCCCAGCATGTTGACATACATTTTCGGTATCCTGTTCAGGTAAAATGCTTCCACCAGCTCTTCCGACAGAAACCGCCTCAGAAACTCATAATCCGTAATGGTTCTTACCAAGTGTTCCATGGCAGCCACAGGCTCTGTTCTGGCTGGTTTCTTCCAGGTCTCTTTCTTGTGTTGATCGGTCTCCTCAATAAATTCCAACTCTACCTTACCATCCCGATAGAGTTCTTCGATGTGATTCCAAAGATGGTAGCCGAGGTGGTAGGGATTGCGCATGAAGAAAGGACGTGGCGAGCAGACCCCCGAAAATACTCTTGCATAATCGATAACCCCCTTGACCGCTTTTTCCGCAAACAGTTTCAACATGATTTTCTTTTCCCAGTACATAGCCCAGCCCTCATTCATGATCTGCGATCGAATGACAAAATCATGGGATGAATGGGAGACATACATATAATCCAGAATCGCCTTTTCAGCCCTGCTTGTCGGGGCATAGCGGCAGAGAAAGCCCAGTATGTCCTGACAGGGTCGGTAGAGTCGGAACCCTTTGCGGCTGATCTGTTCCTGATGATCCTTTTTTTTCTGTTCCTTTTCCCAGGCAACTTCCACCGAATCATACTGCAGCAGAACATCCATTGTGTATGAATAAGGCCTCATGAGCTTTGGCGTGGGACTGTCGTTCTCAACCGATTCAGCCTCCTTGTACCGAAAAGAATCGTCTTCGACAGAATGGGCAAGATTATGCTGAGAGTGAGGAGCAATCAGTGGTATGACAGATTCCGCAGCGTTCCAGAACTGAATGTAGTTTTTTTCTCCCATCTGCTGCTGCCCCATATTGACCTTTTTCACCAAATGCATCACATACTCGGTTCGATCCGGATTTGAGTCCTGCAGCACGTTTAACTCTGAAAACTCACAATGTCCCACCACATGCGCCATCACTGAAGCCTGCATCATGGGTGAATTACTGTTGTTCAGATAGGCATAGGCGGGGTTGCCGGTCTGGACGACCTCATAGTAGAGGCTGGATTCCTGACCTGTTTCAATATTGAATTTTTTAGTCACCATGCGTTTACCCTCCCAAATATTCACAGGACTGGTCGGGTAAACATGTTTTTCCAGCAGCGAGGCGAATTCAATACGATCCAGAATAAAAAACCGTATTTCAGGCAGGGTTCGCCCCATGTCATTGGCGTGCCAAATAACACGGGATTCCAATTCGTGGAGTACAGGATCCGTTTTCACTGGTTTCATAAGCTGACTCCAAATAAAATCATCCTTCAACAGAATTCAGGCTCAGAACCAATTGCCATCACTCCTGACCAGGTTCAGCAAACAGTTTTTTGATGGTCAGGACCGTGTCCGAATTGGAGCGGTACCGACTCAAACGGACGATCCGGTCAAACACAAATTCCTTCTCCAGTTCCACAATCAGTTTACTCCACTGGGATGGGAAAACCTCAACAACCCCAATCCGGTTGAAGACCGGGCAGATATCCTCTTTCAGAATCTGGACGATTTCCTGGCCATCCGATCCGAAAATCTCTCCATCCCCAAAATAGAACCCGTAAAAATTGGTTGTCCCGGTATCGTACTCTCCGAAGGCAATCTGGTATATCAACTCAAATACAATGGCCGCCCGAGTGCCTCCAATATTCCCGACCTGATAAAACTCATTTTCCTGAACTTCATAGGCCTTCACATCGTGGACAAAAAACCGGTGATCCACATTCCGCGCACCATAGTTGAAATCCAGCCAGTTCTTGATAAAATTAACCATCTTTTTCTCTGACGCCAGCCGCTGCCCATAGGTGGAGTAGGAGATATCCCCCATATAAAACACAACCGCTTTGAACCGGGGTTTTTCAACCCGCTGCGGGACCTTGAACCGTTTATCCCTTCTCAGGAACTGGATATCATACCTCCCCTGGGCGGGAGCATAGGTTCCTGTCCCGATACTGGTGCGAAGCGACCGCTTGAAGGTTCTTTTCTTATCCAGGATCACACCTACCGGAGCAAAGGTTCTGAATTCGTATGAGACCTCTTTGATCTTGCCTTTCCCTTCCTTTGTCAAATTAGGTAACCTGAGTTTTTCCGCCAGCAGTGCCATAAACTTGTTAAAAGGAAGATTAAAGCGAATTTTCCCCCCCTCTCTGCCCGGACCCTGACCACCACCGCCCTGTCCCTCGCTGCCATCACCATAGGAAAAGGTTGGGACGACAATGTCATCTATCTCAACAATAATTTCGCTTCCCCGATCACCCAAAGTATCAAGATTTCCTTCATTCAGGATTTCATCGATCATATCCGAGACCTTCTCGTCGATAAAATCGTTGAACACACCCTCCGATTCATTCGAATTGATTTTATCTTCCTGCATTTGACCATCCTGTTATCTGTCACCAGCTCCCGTCATCATCAGGTTGTGAACGACCATCCGATAGGGGTGTGACCCGCGATTTTATCCGATCTCATTAAGTAACAATACTGGACGCATTTGCTGTAATACTCAGTGCCTGAAAGGCACATTTCCCGCAGTATCCTTTGGTCTCGATCAGATACTTAATCGTTTCGTTCAGGTGCTCCTGCTCCTTGACATGAATATTGGCAGCGCTGGTGCCACTTTTTATCCAACCCAGCAGTTTCATGTTTTCACTGGCCTTGAATTCGTTTTCAAAGACATATTTCTTAATGGCACTTTGATAAGAGGGCTCATCCGATAGCAGGACGGCAAAATTGACACTGGCAATGGCATCGCTCAGTTCTTTTCTGAAAACATCCCGGTCTGGAATCCCCAGGTACTGCTCAATGGCCTGCATGAATTTCTCGTCCGGTTGGACATCCATCTGGGTCACATCATGCTTGACTTTGGCACTGTGGGCGTACGCCCGGACATGATCCGCATACTTTTTCCAGGTGGTTTCGATTACCGAATCATCCCTCAGAATGGCACTGTAGACATCACTGGCGATCTGACCGAAAATCCAGTTTTTGGCCTGAGGGGTAATTTTTTCCACATAATGACTTAATTTGGTTTTATCCGTCGCAAAAATTTCCTTTAAGGCGTGCTCCAGCCTTACATAAAGATCCAACGGAGTCACACAGGGGTTTTGCAGGGCAATGGAGGTCAGCATGGCATGATCTCCGGATTCTTCCCGAAGTTTGTTGACGTTGGCGGCATACTCACTGATCTGAAAATGGTCGGTATACTCGACCACATTCTGGATAAACCGGGGATCCAGTCCGAAAGTTCCCTCTGAGGGCCTGACGTATTCAAATTCTTCCAGAATCATTTTTGCCATATTATTATCCACCCCACTGTCCGCTCTTCCAGCATAAATCAGGGCTTTTTGCAGCAGAGAGAGATTTTCATTCTGCTTTGATCCGTAAAGCCTGGACATGACCGCGACAAGACTCAAAAATGCCAGACTGTGGGGCGCAATATGCGCCTGGTGCTTTTTCTTTTTATTCCATGCCCGGACCTCATTGGAATAGGTAAAGGCATATATCTGCTGTTCCTGTTTATAATCCACAGACAGAGGCATTTCGATGAATGTCGTCCGCGATCGCAGTGCTTCAAAAGTCGGATTTGACATGAACATGTTGAATTCATGAAAGTTGGTATGCCCGATAATTACCCCGTTAAAGGGTATGGGAGACTGGCCTTCCGGCTTGAAGAAACGGTCCTGGGTGGCAAACAGCAATTCATACAGAAATTTATCAGACAGTTTCAGAATTTCATGAATTTCGACAAATCCATTGGCACCGGCGCACAGTTCCCCCTTGTAGTCATGAACCAATGGGTGGGATTCACTGCCAAAGCGGGGTAATAGACTGTAGTCGATGTTTCCAACCAGTGAACCAGCCTCCTGGCTCTTCTCATCCCTGGGTGTGTAGGATCCGATCCCGCTTTTAGTCCGGGCATCAAAAATCATCCGTTTCACTTTTAAATAGGGGATCAGGTCAGGAAAAGAGAGTCTTTTAGCCCGCAGAAAATCTTTAATCACAAAATCCGTAAAAGGAGAGATCAAGCCATCAATCTTGATGGCAAACTCATTGTCATAGTGAGGATGGCGTTTCAACCATTTACTGATCGCCTTCTTATCAACGGCCTGCATCAACTCTTCGGTCAGTTTCCCCCGGATCGCCTGTGGAATGACCAGCAGGGGAGATTCGAAAAGCGGCGCCTGCAGATAGTAGATATCCTTTTCCTTGAACAGAGCCTTATCTTTCAACCGTTCATCCACTGTCGGGATCAGAAGAAAATAGGTTTTGCCCTCTTCAGACAGGGAATAACGGTTTAAAGCGATCTTGATACCGTCCATGGATCTGGATTTTGCAGATCCAGGAGGACCGAGCAGTATCCAGAGTCTTTTGGATGATTCGAGTCCTCGGCTGGCATTGTGAATCTTTTCAATCAGGTTTTCCTTGGCCTTTTGCTGGCCAAACACCACAAACGGACCGACCAGATCCTCACTTTCAAAAAACCGATAGGTATGTTTGACCGGTTTTCCCGCACTCATGGCATGCTCCACCCCTTTGGACAGGATCATGTCGTGCATCAGCTGGGTTGAATTCCTGGAAATCCATGGCTCTTTTTTAACAAGTTCCAAATAATCCTCAAAAGAGATCACCTCTTCAGCCACCTCTTCCTGTTCCGTTGATTTCTCCATCAGACTGGTTAAGATTTGTTTCATAGCCGCCCCATTTTAGCAATTTTACTTTAAGTTGGTTTAAAGCCAAGCATCCACCGGAAAGCCTCGAAGTGACTTTATCTTCCCTTTCCTGACTATAAAACTGTAACAGGCTAGCAATAACCAATTCCATTAAACGCTGAGAGAACCCCGAAATTTATTGTCGCCTAAAGGATATCACAAATCGGCATAGACATAAAGGAAAAAGACAATCTGTAAAAGCGGTACTTCAAAGAAAGAAAGGGAACTACAGAGGATTATGGATTTTTTGAGGTTGGCTCATTGCCAGGCAAGGAGGTTGCATTCTTATTTTCATCTTTCATGCAATAAGAAAAATAAGAAATGGAAAGACCATGGAACACAAACTTAACTCCTATTTTTGCTACCTGAATCAGGGAGATCCTGTTGTAGTGGAAAAAGAACCGGAAAATTTCAGACAACTCCCATACAACTATACCATGCACTGTCCGACTCCGGAGATTGCACAGATGGCGTATCGTACCAATCTCAAGATAATGGAGTGGCGGCTGAAAAAAGCCAGGTGACTGGGTACCAGCAGTCCTTTCAGATTTCAGATCATCCAAAGGGGGCGTTTACGAATGATGCTTCTGAAAGATACCTTGTGTTTCTCTTTTGTGCCGCACAGAAGAACACAGCTTAAGGAAGCAGGCAGTTGGTTTTACGGAGAAATGTCAAGAGGTGATTCTTATACGGCAGGTTTGATGGCTCCCAGATAGGCCTGTTGAACCATGTTATCAGATAACAGCGCTTTTCCTGTGCCCTCAAGCAACACGGATCCTGTTTCCAGCACATATGCGAAGTTCGAACTCTGGAGTGCCAGTTTTGCATTCTGTTCCACCAGCAGGATGGTGACCCCCTGCTGATTCAAATCTCTTATAATTTCAAAAATATCCTTTACTATTTTGGGAGCTAATCCCAGGGATGGCTCATCCAGCAGAAGCAGTCGTGGTTTAGCCATCAGAGCGCGCCCGATTGCCAGCATTTGTTGCTCCCCACCACTGAGTGTGCCCGCAAATTGACCTGCCCGCGCTTTCAAGATCGGAAAAATATCAAACACCCGCTCCCTTGATTCTTCAACCAGTGTCCGGTTTTTTCGACTTTTGAAGACATAGGCGCCTAAATTCAGATTATCCAGCGTGGAAAGTGATGCAAACAGCTGTCTTCCTTCCAGTACATGTGAAATTCCCAGGTTGACGATGCTGCTTGGAGACAGGGCAGAAATATCACGTCCGTTGAAGCGGACCCCACCTTCAAAATCCCGAATCAACCCCGAAATGGACTTCAACAATGTCGATTTTCCGGCACCGTTTGCCCCAATAATGCTGACAATCTGTCCCGCATCCACTTTCAGAGAGATATTATCAAGAGCCTTCAGGTTACCATAGAAGACTCGTATATTCTTTACTTCAAGCATTGTCGATCTCTCCTCCCAGATACGCCTCAATCACCTTGGGGTTAGATTGAATCTCTGCCGGGGTTCCTTCAGCGATTTTCTGCCCATGGTTTAAAACCAGAATTTCATCTGAAATATCCATGATCAGCTTCATATCATGTTCAATCAGCAAAACGGCAATCCCACGCATCTGTATCTGCTCAATGATGCGGGAGACTCTTTTGGTGTCTGATTCATTCAACCCCGCCGCTGGCTCATCCAGACAGATCAGATCCGGCTGAGTGGCCAAACCCCTTGCGATTTCCATCAACTTCTGGTCCCCCAGGGGAAGGCTGGAAGCTTCTTCATCAGCCTTATGCTCCAGGCCAATAAACTCCAGGAGTTCCATGGCCTCATCCCGAATACGGACCTCCTCCCGACGTACTTTGGGCAGTTTGAGTCCGCACTCGAAGAAGTTTGTAAACATGTGATTATGCCTGCCTACCATGACGTTTTCAGCCACTGTCATTTTCTTGAAGGTCTCAACATGTTGAAATGTTCGTGAAATACCGATCTGGGACACCCGATGGGGGGGAACATGATCCAGGAAATGCCCCTTGAACTTGATAGTCCCCCGATCTGCCTCGATCAAACCGGTTATCACGTTGAGCAGCGTACTTTTTCCAGCGCCATTGGGCCCGATAATGGCTTTAATGATGCCCGGTCTGAGTTCAAAGCTCACCCCTTTCAGTGCGGCAAGACCTCCAAAAATGACATCGACGTCCTTGACACGCAGAATCATCCATGGCTTGAAATTATCCATGAAAGCAACCTTCGACAAGCACTACCATTTTTTTTCTCCTATAGGGCCCATGCTGATCCGGATGATACGGAACCACCCTCATCCGGTTTTGATTCTCTCTATTCGGCCAGTGCCCAGGTTCCGTTCTTAACAACCACCATGTTGTACGCGGTTTTGTCCAGGCCATTGTGATCATCTGCAGACATATTGAAAACCCCGTGCTGACCAACAAACCCTTTTGTATTTTCAATTTCGTCTCTGATTTTTGCCTTGTCACCACCGACCTTTTCGATTGCCTTCAGAACCAGGTTCAAAGAGTCCCAGGCATGACCACCAAAGGTTGAGACCGCTTCATTGTATTTTCCCTGGTACTCATTCAGGTATTCCATGGTGACTGCCTTCTGAGTATGATCGGCAGGCAGCAATCCTGCGATATTAACCGCTCCCAGGGGCACCAGAACGCCCTCAGCCGTTCCAGCTGCCAGCTCGACATTCTTCAGACTGCCAAACCCCGCACTCTGCACCAGTTTGATATTGACCATTCCCAGATCCTTCCAGTTTCTAACGACGGTGACCTGTGTCGGACCCACTGACCAGTTGATGATAGCCTCTGGGCCGAACGATTTGATTTTTGTCAGTTGAACGGTCATATCGGTATCCTTGGGGCCATATTTCTCTTCAGCCACAATCTCCAGAGCATATTTGGGTGCCAGACGGATCATCTCCTCCCGGCCGCTTGCGCCATATCCAGTCGTCACCGTCATCAACGCTATTTTCTTGATACCTTTTGCAACCAGATAGGTGTAGATCATGTCAACCGCCTGACTGTCCGACTGGGCGACCTTGAAGACCCATTTGTAAGGTTTGCCTGTCTCGTCATTATGCACGATCTTGTAACTCAGCGCACAGGAAACCAGGGGGGTCTCATTTTTTTCGGCCAGGGGAATCACGGCGATCGAGTTTCCGCTGGTTGAAGGCCCGATTACAGCAAGCACGTTGTCTTTTGTCATCAGTTTTTTAACATGCAGAGAGGCTTTCGTCGCATCCCCTTCAGAGTCCATGACGATCAATTCAACCTTTTTCCCGTTAATGCCGCCATTTTTATTGACCCTCTCCACAATCATTTCAGCCGTCTTTTTTTCCGGTTCACCGAGAAATGAGGCCCCCCCTGTCACCGAAAACACTGCCCCGATTTTATACGTTGCGGCATCGCCATCGGTTTTCTTGTCACAGGAAGAAAGAGCAAACACAGACAACATCACTGCAGCGATCAATACCGACATCCTTGCACAAATCTTTTTCATAGCACCCCCTGAAATTGAATAGATGAAGAATCAAAAGTGTTAAAACAGACAATTAAATCAAACAACCGTCCCTCTTCTTACCATCAAGCCCTTTAAAATGATCGATTATGCTAGCCCACGAAATATTTTTTTGATACTGATACGAATCGGGTTACCTTCTGCGGCAGGCTGATCATGCCATCCGGCAAAAAAATGGTAACCAGTAATAATATCATACCGTAGACAAGAATCTCAAACTCTTTGAACATCTCCAACCATTCAAAGCTCAGAAAAGAGATCAGAACAGCTCCCAGGATCGCGCCCCAGATACTATGCATGCCACCAATGATTATCATCAGCAGCAGTTTGATCGAAAAGGAAAGATCAAAGGTGCCGGGGCTGATGAAATTGATGAAGTGGGCATACAAACTGCCGGCTATCGAGGCCAGCACAGCTGAATAGATAAATATTTGAATCTTATAAAACGAAACATTGACCCCCATGGCGTATGCCCCGGTTTCACTGGTATGTATTGCTCTGAGTGCCCTTCCGAGTCTTGAGTGAATCAGGTTCACCGAAAACAGGAAAACAGCGACAACAATACTCCAAACCAGGTAGTAATATTTTAACTCAGTATCAAAGGAAAAGCCGAAGAGTGACAATCCTGGAATGCCCCCCATCCCATCCGGACCACCGGTCACGTTCCCCTCTTCACTAAAAACAATAAAAATGACAATTCCAAAGGCCAGCGTGGCCATTGCCAGATAATGCCCCTTCAATTTCAGGGCCGGGGTCCCAATCAAAACAGCGATAATAATTGTTGCCACAACACCGACAGCCATGCAGAACCAGGCATTCCAATGGTACTGAACCGTCAGAATACCGGAGATATAGGCCCCGATTCCAAAAAAGGCAGCATGCCCGAGTGAAATTTGCCCGGCATATCCCATCAGCATGCTGAGACCGATGGTAATCAATGAGTAAATACCTGCAAAAACCAGTACATCAAGATAATGAGCGATGCCAGGAAAAGACTGAATGATCCATGGCGTTATCAGCAGCAGACATACAAACAGGATACGACTTCTCTTTTTTATCCGAAACATGGCCTAGAATTTCTTTAACTTGGCCACTGTTGCATTACCAAGCAGCCCTGAGGGTTTAATAAACAGAAGAATCAGCAATACGATCAGGGCAAATGCATCTTTATACCCGGAAGAGATGAAACCCGCTCCCATGGATTCAATCAAACCCAAAATCAAACCACCGAGTATAGCACCCGGGAAACTGCCCAGTCCGCCAAGAATGACTGCTGCAAAACCCTTAACAGCCAGCATTGCCCCCCGGTCATACTCCATTAACGCGAGTGGTGTCACACCGATACCGGCAACGGCACCAATCGCAGCACTCAGTGCAAAAGAGAATAAAACCATGTGATTGACATTGATTCCAACCAGTTTTGCCGCCTCCGGATTATCAGCGCATGCTTTCATGGCTTTTCCGATAATATTTCGCTCAAAAAACAATGTCAGAACCAGCACGATGACAACCAGAAAACCCATGATCCAGAGAGCCTGGGGCAGTATGACCGCTCCCAGGAAAGAGATTGGATTCCGCCCGGAAAACGCTGGCAGGTCATAGGGATCCTTGCCCCAAATGAACATGGCCGTTCCTTTCAAAATCATGGACGCAGCAATTGTTGCGATGATCAGCGTCATGACCGAGGGTTGCCTGATCGGCCGGATTGCCAGCCTGTCGAATAGAACCCCAATGAGAAACACAATCAGAAGCGTCAAGAAAAAAGCCAGGATCGTCGGAATTGCAAGCGTCACCTGTAAAAATACCATAATCAATCCACCCAGCACGACAAACTCCCCCTGAGCCAGATTAATAATTTCAGTGACGTTGTAAATGATATTAAATCCCACTGCAATCATGGCGTAGATACTGCCTACCGTCATCCCGGTAATCAGATACTGAATCAGCTGACTTATTAAAACCGTGTTATCCACTGCGCGCCCGTTTGAAAGGAATAGATAAAAAATAAAGTGGTATCAGGCAAAAAAATCTTTCTCAATGATCTCAATTTCTACTTCCTGTAAAGCCTGCAATGCATTTCGAAAATCTTTTTTCCCAACCTTGAATATTAAAACCCCGACATCCTGCTCTTTATATGCATATGTATATGAAATATTGATATCCATCTGACTTAGTTTTTTTACTACCGTGTTAAAACTGCCTATCCGATCCTTCATCTTAACGGCAAAGACCTGGTTTTCTCTCACAGTGAAGCCTGCTGCCGACAATGCGGTCTTCGCCCTTTCTGTGCTCTCCACAATCAGTCTTAAAATTCCAAAATCAGTTGAATCAACGAGCAGAAGTGATTTAATAGAGATCTCTTCATCTGCCAGAATAGACGTGATCTCAATCAACTCACCTTTCTTGTTTTCCAGAAAAACAGACAACTGTTTTATTGTATACCGCTCCATTTCAGCCTTTTTCAATTTTAGGAACGCATGGCTCCTTTCGTTTCAAACCCATGCAGGAGTCGTCCAGTTAAAATCGGGCATGACACGACCGGCAGTAAAATCGTAGTTTGGATGTTAGGACATCCAAACTCAGAAACCGGCTTCTGTTTCTCTGGTCCGGGCGAACACATCCCCGGTGATGCTTAAGCCAGTTTCAGAAGGGCACCGGTCTGAAAATAAGCCTGCAAGTTATCCCATAGACTTTCCGACGATATTCTGTCAAAAATCCGCGCCTTTCCGATTCCTGTTAAACCGATGAATCGTATGCCTTCATCACTGAATTTTTTATCAACTTCGATAATCCGGATAAACTCATCTCGGGTAACCGGAGGGATCGTTTTCATGATACCCAGCGAATACAAATGATCATGAATAATTCTGAAGTCCGCTTCATCCAAAAAACCCTGCTGAAAGGACCACCAGGCAGCATAGTCCATTCCGATGATCACTGCCTCACCGTGGAGAAACTGTTTATAATTAGTATGGGTTTCCAGAAAATGGCCAAGGGTGTGACCAAAGTTCAAGATGGCACGCTGACTGGTCTCCTTTTCATCTGCTTCAACCACGCGAGCCTTGACTTCACAAGATCTGAAGATGGATTCAATGAGCAACTCTTCATCCGATTTCAATTCGTTCAGGTTTTTATGATTGAGAAGCTGGAATAGATAGGGGTCCCGAATAAAGCCATGCTTGATCAATTCAGCATACCCTGCGATAAACTCTCTTTCAGGCAGTGTTTTAAGGAAATCCACATCGACAATTGTCTGAAGCGGTTGTTTAAACGCCCCGATGAGGTTTTTGCCCGCTTTGTGGTTAATACCGGTTTTCCCGCCGATTCCACTGTCAACCTGGGAAAGCAGTGTTGTTGGTATCTGGATATAGGCTATGCCCCGCATAAAAGCCGAAGCGGCGAATCCGGCAATATCCCCGATGACACCGCCCCCAAAAGCAATGAGAATACTCTTTCGATTTGCCTTTTTATCCACAAGAAAATCAAAAATCCGTGATACTGTTTCCAGCGTTTTATACTGTTCTCCATCCGGCAGTATCAAACACTCAGATTCAAGTTTCTCGGGCAGAAATGTCTGTTCGAATTCGGGGTAGAGCGCATGCAGCGTGCTGTTGGTTACAAGAAAAATCCGCTTTTCAGAATAATTGAGAAAGTTATCCTTCAGGACGCTGCTTAAAATCTGACTGCCTATTTTCACCTGATAGCGGTAACTGTTGCCAGGCAGGTCGATATGAATTGTTTTCATTCGCTCTTAAGAGTTAGATTGACCGCCAGTCCGACGGACGTTTTGGAACATCGAATGGAAAGTCTTATCCCGCTTGCCTCCCAAAGCAGTATTGCCATGAAAGGTTACAGGAGACGGATGACTGCCCGCGGGGTTCAATAGGTAATTAAAAAAGATAACAGGGAATAATCCAATGGGGCTTCCGTCACCAGAACATTTTCAACCCTCGCCAAAGGAGACCCTTCCCAGCACCATTGAATAAAGAAGTCAATGTCCTGCATGTTGCCTTGAGCCCTGATTTCAACACAGCCGTTGGGAAGATTTCGCACGGATCCTTTTAAACCAAGACTTTGCGCTTTCCTTCGTGTATATTCTCTGAAGAAGACTCCCTGCACGATGCCTTCAACCAGTACCTGCACGTGTCGCTCCATCGCTTTACCTGTAAAGTCTTTACCTGGGGTTACTTCACAGCTATTCCCAACTGATGCCCAGTTATCATAAACCAAAGACATAAAAAAGAAAACAGACAGTGGTCAAATTCTTCTGACAAGCGGTCAAAAATCAGATCAAAACTGTTGTCATCAGAAATATCCTGAATTATGGAACTGTCCGACCGAAGGGAGGACAAGTCGACGCCAGCTATATTGGATGGGTTAATTCTTGAAAGAGATACGCTTTTCGAGTATAGCCGACAAAGTGCGCTCAACCCCTGTACAGTCCCTTTTGATCATCCTTGCGGATAAAATGAATCCTGTAATTGAGAATGGCTGTTGACTGAACCCGGACATTTTTTCTTTTCAAAGCCACAAAAACCCAATATAATGCCATGAATAAGCGGACCTCCACCGCTTAACCGAAATTTAAACACATTCATGTTTACTTTCCCAGATGGCGAATACCGCAAATCAATCCGATTCAGACATTATCGCAACCGAAGAAACACAAGAAAACAAGACAAAACAGGTCAGTACGTTTGAGGTCAGCCCCGAGACAATCAAAAAAATTAAAGAGGCACTTACGACGCCCATACCTGGCAAAGATGAATTCTGGTTGATCGAACCCATTGTCACCCCCGACAAGTCCGGTAAAAAGATCCTGGGAATATTCAAGAAGAAATCCATCAGCCCCGAAGAGCTAAAGGACCTTCGAAAAACATCGATCCAGTCCCCTGGAAACACCCGGGCAAAGATCCAGAAACTGAAGAAACAATATCCGAACAACGCCATGCTGTATATGCTGTCTGCGATCTGTACCCATGGCATGTTGATGAATTCGAGCAACCAGCGAGAGGTCCTGAGAGGTCTGAAACTGGCAACCAAGGAAGCGGCCATCAGTGTTATCAGTAACGGAATCAGCGTTTATAACTGTGAAAATTTTTTCAGGATCTATTTTACATTTCTGGACCGTTTAAAGCGGTTTCAACTCAAAAACCTGGAAACAGTCAAAATGGACCCGCGGCTGGAAAGCTATAAAAATCAGCTGATGCACGCCATCCAGACGGTGGATCAACTCTCGAGCGAAAAAAACCGGGTGTTCAATGTTTTGAATCATCTGAAAAAAAAGCTGAAGTCTTCTCAATATATTGTGACTTTTGATTTTACCAGGATCAGGGAAGCCATTCGCCATATTGAAAACGGCAATGCCAAAGAACGGGTACTAACCGGCACAGCGGCAGAAATTATCGCCTATATTTATGCGTTGACGGTCTCGTTTGCAAGGACCCCTGCGCTATGGAGTCTAGTTGATGAAATTCTGAAGCTGTTTCCGGATGCTGCCAGAAACCTGCTGATTCGAAAAATCTCCATCAGTTCAGTCCGCAATTTTATGAAGTTCAAGCTGGCGGCCATAGAGAGTGACAGGGACAATATGGCCAAACTGGGCAAATTGATCCTCAAGGAAAACATGCTCGGCGTCCAGAAACTGGAAGGGCAGTCCCTCTATCAGTCTTATGAAACCGACCCGTTTTTCAACATTGCGTTTATCGCCGAACTGTCAGTCGGGCTATATAAGGATGATGATCACCGAAAGATTATCGATACCGCAATCAGCGCTATCGGATCCCTGATAAAGCGGGATATGTCCAAAAACCATGTTTTTACGGAATCCGCAACCAATCATTCCCATAAACTCGTTGGTTTGAGAGACGGTGGAGCGTCTCCCAAGGACCGTATAGTCTGACTCACACCTATTCCATTTCCCGCTCTATGATGTGTGCCAGCGCATCAACCCAGGCTTTTTCCGAATTGAGTGACGGAACCAGGGTTAGTCTTTGACCACCGTGCTTCAGAAAACGGTCCCGCTCCTCCACCTGAATTTCTTCAACTGTCTCCAGACAATCCACTGTAAACGAGGGGCAAAAAACCAGCAGATGCCGTACACCTTCCTCCCCCAGTCTTGAGATGATCTCACTGGTATACGGTCCAATCCACTTAGCGCGTCCCAGACGGGATTGAAACCCGACACTGTAATCCGATTGATGAATCCCCAGCGCATCAGCGATACTTCGGGCGGTTTGAAAACACTGCGCCCGGTAACAAGCATGATTTCTGCTGTCTAGCTTGTCGCAGCAGACTTGAGAGGTTAAACAGTGGGTTTCGGAATGATCGGCTTTAAGAAGGTGGCTTTCCGGCAGACCATGAAAACTGAACAGGATATGATCCGGGTTTTCACGCAGATAGCTCTCTGCCCTGCTGGCCCAGGCACTGATAAATCCAGTCCGTTCGTAGAATTGGGGCAGGACTTGAATCCGTGGAAACACCGTCCACGATTTTATCGTCTCAAAAAAAGCTTCCAGAATTGAACCGGTTGTTGCAGATGCATATTGGGGAAACAGAGGGATGACAAGCAGATCAGAAATCCCGGTCTGTTCAATTCGTTGCAGGGCTTCTCTGAGTGAGGGCTTGCCGTAACGCATCGCCAACTCGACCTTGTATTCCGGCCCCAACTTTTGCGAGAGCGCATCGACCAAATCCCGACTGTGTCTGATCAGCAAAAAACCTTCTTTCTCGTAGATTTTGGCATATTTCGGGAGAATCGCTGCCGGCCGAAAAGGGAGGATAAACAGGTAAAGAATCAGCCAGCGGATTGCAGCCGGCATATCCATTACCCTGGGATCAGACAGAAATTGTTTCAAATATGCCCGGATAGAGCCGGTTTCGGGCTTTTCAGGGCTTCCCAGATTAACCAGCAATACGCTCTTATAAAGCGACATCGAATTCCTGTATATGTTTATTTGGGCCTGTTTTCAGAAGTTCTCCCTGAAAATCGATGATTGATATGAATTTAAACCATGGTTAGACTGTTTCTCTCTCTTTACCGTTTCAAAATCAAGTTGAAAAGACAGCAATGTCCGGTTAGGTTTTTGCACTCCATTAAAGACCTTTTGTCAACCGTTCCGTCAAGGGGCTACCGATTTAAAACATGAGGTGCGAGGCTCGCAGCACCGAACTGAAACCATCCCTGGTGTTCCGGGAAAACGTCCTGTTTTCCCGGGTTTTAAAGCGCTAGCCCCTTGACTCCACTGAAAACCGCGATTAATTGGACCTGAAGTTCAAAACAATGATGTTGAAAAGCAGGTTATGGATTAATTGGGATTCATGCTGGTATCCCCTGTTTTCAACTTTTCATGGTGACGTATTCCTGCTGGTTCTGATATCATAAGCTTCATTGTACAGTTTTTACCTGTTATAAAATTAACACCAAAAAAAAAGAGTCAAAATGACCGAAGATCTATTGTTGGATGCTAAATATGCATTTGCACAAGGGAATTTCGAAGAATGCATTCAGGGTTTTGATAAAATCCTGGAGAAGGAGCCCGAGAATCTCATCGCCCTTTTTACCAGAGGCTCCGCAAAACTCCGAATCAAGGACTTTCTTGGGGCTATCAAGGATTTCACCAGCTACATCGAAAAAAACAAAACCAATGAAAAGGTTTTTTGCAGTAGAGGCAACGCTTTTCTGGCTTTAGACAGGACGGATGAGGCCATGACAGATTTTCAGCGTTCTATCGACTTGAATCCCCAATACCCAACGGCTTATTTCAGCCGCAGTGAGCTTTTTTTGCGTCTCAATGAACAGGAACAGGCGGATGAGGACAAGTTTCTCGGAGAGCAGCTGCAGCGTCAAATCGCTCAAGCCTATTACGAAACGCAGGGCATCATGTACCAGAATTTTTAAAGCACCACTTATTACAAAAACGCCAACAGGGGTCCGTTCGATTCCGTTTTCTAAAGCGGCGGGAATACTGGAAGCGGTGGAAGGGAAACCGACATTCGCCCTGAGTCACGATACTGGATGAGATACGTTCTCCGGTAGCCATCCGTGTCTGGTATGAAGCTGTTTCCGTTCAGACACGCTTCCCGGATTTTTATTCCAATCCTCAAACCAGCCTTTTACCACCCAATATTATAAAAGATCATGGCCGTATTACAACTTGGCATACCCAAAGGGAGTCTGCAGAAAAGTACAATTGAAATATTTGCTAAAGCCGGTTATAAAATAACGGTGAGCGCGCGTTCATATTACCCTGTCATTGATGATGTCGAAATTGAGTGTATGTTGATCAGGGCACAGGAGATGGCGAGATATGTAGAAGAGGGAATCCTGGATGCAGGGCTGACTGGACATGATTGGATTATAGAGACAGGCGCCCAGGTTGAGAAAGTGACAGAACTGGTTTACGGAAAAGTGGGGAAAAATCCCCTGCGGTGGGTTCTTGCAGTCCCTGAAGATTCTGAAATAAAAACCATCAAGGATTTGAACGGAAAACGCATCGCCACAGAAGTGTTAAATATGACCAGAAACTATCTGGCTGAGCATGATGTTGAAGCAAATGTGGAATTCAGCTGGGGTGCCACCGAAGTAAAACCACCAAAACTCGCAGACGCGATCGTTGAAATTACCGAAACAGGTTCCTCACTGAAGGCCAATCGACTGCGGATTCTCGATACGGTCTGTATATCAAATACCTGGCTGATAGCAAACAAGGCGTCCTGGCAGGACGCCTTCAAACGGAAAAAAATTGAGCACCTCTCCCTGCTATTGAAATCGGTTCTGGCTGCCGATAATCGGGTCGGGCTGATGATGAATGTCCACAAAGACAAGATGGATGACGTCATCCGGATACTGCCTGCTTTGAATAAACCCACGGTTTCCGCTTTGATTGATTCTGACTGGGTCGCATTGAATACGGTGATCAAGGAAAAAACGGTCAGAGAAATTATCCCCCAGTTGCTTGAGCGGGGTGCAGAAGGAATTATTGAATATGCTTTGAACAAGGTTGTTGAATAGTCCGTCCCGCTGATTCATCCGCTGCGGTTCCAGGATCGGTTTTACCTACCTGGAACCGGACGTCTCTTCATGCTGCTGCCAGATCTCCTGCAACGCCTGGATCATGCCAGAAAGATGTGCATACCGTTTCAGACTGGGTTGGGAGCGGAATAATCCTGAAAGCTCTTTCAGCGTCGGTGAAATACTGGCATAAAAGTCCCTTTTGCCTTTGACCCCATAAAGATATCCATATGAGCCCAAAGATCGCAACCGTCTCAAGACAACAAAATAGAGAAATAGTTCCTGATATCTTTCAAAACTCAAAGGTGACGACGATTTCAACAGACCAAAGTAGTAACTGACAAGAGAATCCCGCATCGGCTCATTCAGACCCGACCTGGATCCATAGAGAAGCGATGCCAGGTCATAGAAGCAGGGTCCGAGAAAGGCTGATTGATAATCAATAAACCAGGGAGCACCGTCCAGCCACATGATATTCCTGGCTTGAAAATCCCGATACACAAAATAGTCAGTCGCCAGATGTGAGAGCTGATCAACCAGTATTGCCTGTAGCTCATACCTGACAGCTTGATTCAGCAGGGACGAAAATCCAAACCAGTCCATAAACGCCGATTTGAAATAGTCCAGATCGGTCTGATAAACGGACACATCCATTTTTCTCGTCAGCAAGAATTCTGTCAGAATTGGTGGTAATCCCCGCTGAATCCTGAATAGGCAGTCAAGCACCAGCTGGTAGGCAGCAATGATCTCCTGGTGTCTGTTTTCCCTGTTCCAGACTGCGACTTTTTCAGCCAGGGTATATGGACCCAGATCCTGCATGAGATACGCGGTCTCTTTTGCATTGATTGTAAAAAGGTGGGGAACGGGCAGACCGGTTTCCTGAAATTTTTTCGTCAGCAGGAAGAAATCTCTGTTTTCAGACACATTTTGATGAATGACACCGACAATGGAGGATTGCTGGTCTTTCATCAAATGGATCCGGTAAATACTGCGATCGGACCCATCGCCCTTGAGCGGTTCTATCTTTGAGACAGTTGTGTTGAAATAGTCTTCAGCCAGTATAACAAGATCGGCATATCCATCGGGGGGTCTTAATTTTTCCATCGAGGCTTTTTCAACCATCGCACCGGGTTAACCGCTCTTTTATTGTATCTCATTTCGAAGTAGAAAAGAGAACGCTCTTCAACCTTGTCATAGGCGACATTCCCCAGCACATACCCCTGTTCAATCACATCGTCCACCAGAACGAAAAGTTCCCCCAGATTACCGTATACAGACAAACTGCCTTTGCCGTGGTCGAGGATCACCAGGCTTTGATACCCCCTGAAGGGTCCTGCCCAGACAACTCTCCCACTCAAAATGCTCCGAACGGGTTCATCGGCTGCCGTTTCGACCAATATACCCCTTCTGAACATTGTATAAAAAGGTGATTGTTTTTGACCGTAGGAATGCACAACCTTGCCGCGAACCGGTGACGGGAGTTTATTCCTTTTTGAGTAAAAACCTTGAAATTGCTTGGTTTTTTCTTGATTTTCCTTCTTGACAGTCAAAGAGTAAAGTGTGTCATTCAGTTGTTCCAACTCGACCTGGATCTCACGCAAATACCTGACATGGGCAGATCGATCGGTTCTAAGATGACCCAGGTAGGTGACCTGCTGCTGCCTCTCGAATTCCAGCAATTTTTTAACCGCTTCTTCGTTTACCTGAAGATCAGCTAGATCGAGATGCTGGTTTTTCAGCCGGTCATTTTCTTCCTGCAGGTGGATCAGGTTTTGATTGTATCGCTCCAGTAGTTCGATATCGACCCGGGCGCTGCTTTGAAGAAGCTTCTGGTTTCGAAAGTAGTGCTCGAATGAATTCAAGCCTATAAACAGGGTCATTTTTCTTGCCTGCCGGACATAGAACAGCGCCAGCAGTTGCTGGTTGATCTCTTTTTTATCTTCCCCGATCCGGACTTCCAAGGTCTTGATTTTTAGCCCTGTTTCGTCAATCCGGTTCCTCAGAAGATCCTGGGCCTCTTTCAGTCGCGCCAGTTTCGTCTCTGACCGTTCAATATTCTCACCAAATGTTTTTAACGCTTCCAGCACCCGTTCAGTTCTCTTTTCTGCAATGTTTATCTGAACCAGCGTTTCCTGTCTTTCGTTTGTCAGTCTCTGTTTTTCAATGTTTCTGAGACGAATCTGGCGCTCGAAGGTATCCTGGGATTGCGGGCAGGCTTCGAACAGGGGAAAAAGAATGAAAGATACAATGAGGACTGCTTTAAAAGCAGGGTAGGTTAAAGCAAGGTTCTTCATCCAGGCTTCGGACCAGAGCATGATCACCGGCTAAACATCGAGGTGCTTGATGATTTTATTTGTTGCCAGTAGTGCAGAGCACAGACCCAGCAAGATAAAAGTCAGAAACAGGTTTCCCATCTCCAACGGGGAGAAAAACCGGACGATTGCCCGGATGGAATAGGTAGCTTTATTAAAAGTGATCCCGGCGATAACGAAACTGTAAAGAAAATAGATGATTCCCAGAGATAGAAAATAACTGACAACCGCAATCAGCATGCCCTCCATTAAAAAAGGCCACTTGATGAATCTGGCGGGGGCTCCCAGGATTTTAAGAATTTCGATCTCCTTGCTTCTCATGCGGATCCCGATATGAATGGTATTATAGATAATCAACACCACGCAAACGATCAACAGGATAATGAGAAACAGACCCACAAAATTGGCGATATTGAAAAACGTATTGATCTGGTCACGGGTTTCCCTTCCTGTAATCACATCCTGGACACCCGGCATCGCCTGCAATTGGCTGAGTTCGTCCGTTGAGAGCGGTCCGGATCGATCCAGGACAAATTCGATGATATTGGGAAACTTTGGAAAATCAATCTTTTTAAATATCTCCTGCGCCTCGTTAAAACTTTCTATGAGCTGTTTTTTTGCTTCTGCCGACGAAATCTCCTCTAAAGCACCGACATCCGGAAGGCTTTTGATAAAAGAGGCTATCTTTTGCTTGTCCGGGTTGCTGATCGGCTCTGTCAAAAATATTGAGTAGTGACTTTTTCGAAACGCCAGTTGTGTCAGATGAATGAGATTGAGATAGACAAGAATAAAGGTTCCCAGAATAACCAGCGAAAAGCTGGTCATGAGAATACCGGAAAGAACCGCCGAATAGTCTTCCCGGAGATTTTCGATTGTCTGGACAAAAGCTGTGACGATCATTTCTGCTTAACTGTCAAGGGAAACTGAAAATCAATGAACTTCAATCAAACAGGATTGCTTCAGAAGAAGAATCCGTCTTTTATGCGCTTTCAACAGATTGATATCATGTGTTGCGACAATAACGGTAATCCCTTCGACATTTAACAGCGTTAACATATCAAAGATACGACCTGCCATTTTCTGGTCCAGATTCGCAGTCGGTTCGTCAGCCAGGATCAGTTTGGGTGAATGTACAGCCGCCCGCGCAATTGCGACCAGTTGCTGCTCTCCCCCGGAAAGGCTCCTGACTTGCTGTTTCAGGATATTGTCAATCTTCAGTTTCGATGCAATATCCTTTATTTTAATCTCTTTGGTATTTCGGGATATGCCATTTATCTGAAGTGGGATGGCAATATTGTCCTCGGCGGTTCTTTTCTCCAGCAGTTTATAGTCCTGGAAAATCATCCCGATGGACCGCCGGTGACGGGACTTTTCGTCTCCCACCATTGCCGTTACCTCAGCGCCATTGAAGGTGATCGAGCCGCTGTCGGGCTTTTCCAGCCCGAGCAGCAATCGAAAAATAGTCGATTTACCGGCTCCGCTAACTCCTGTCAGGAATGTGAACTCCCCTTTTGAAATTTCCATGTCAATGTTGGAGAAGATGGGTTCTTTTCCCATGAAGCTTTTTTGAACCCCTCGAAACGCTATCAACGGTTTTTTTTGCACTTGGTTTGCCTATATTCACTCCCGGTGGGATCATACCGTCTGGTTTGAGCTATCCGTAAATCTTCCCGGAGAGATAATCTTTGCACGCTTCACATGTCAATGGCTATTCTGACACAGGCTTTATCAATCATTCAACTTCAAAATCGCCAGGAACGCTTCCTGAGGCACTTCCACGGACCCCAGCTGTTTCATCCTTTTTTTTCCTTTTTTCTGTTTCTCCAATAATTTTCGTTTTCGAGAGATGTCCCCGCCATAGCATTTGGCCGTGACATTCTTTCGCAGCGCACTGATGGTTTCTCTGGCAATGACCTTGCTGCCGATTGTCGCCTGAATAGCAATCTCAAACATTTGACGGGGAATCAACTGCTTGAGCTTCCGGGCGAGTTCCCTGCCCTTAAAATAGGCTTTCTCTCTGTGAATAACCACGGAGAGAGCATCAACAATCTCTCCATTCAGGCGAATATCCAGTTTGATGAGATCGGCTTTACGATAATCGATTAATTCATAATCAAATGACGCATACCCCTGTGTGAGCGATTTGAGTTGATCAAAAAAATCATAGATCACTTCATTCAATGGAAATTCGTAATGCAGTGAGACGCGATGCTTGCTGACGTAATCCATCTGCTTCTGAATGCCCCGTCTTTCCAGCGCCAGTTTCATTACCCGCCCGACGTAATCACTGGGGATAATAATATTTCCCTTGATAAAGGGCTCTTCGATCATGGTGATCTCTGTCGGCTCGGGGAGCTGGCTGGGATTCTCGATTTCCATGACCCCACTGGACTGGGTATGCACCCGATATATCACTGAAGGCGAAGTGATCAGCAGGCTCATGTCAAACTCTCTTTCCAGTCGCTCCTGAACGATCTCCATATGAAGCAGCCCCAAAAATCCACAACGGAAGCCGAAACCGAGAGCGGCTGACGTTTCCACTTCATAGGTAATGGCTGAATCATTCAGCGCTAGTCGACCCAATGCTTCCTTTAAATCATTGAAATCCTTTGTGTCAACCGGATAAATACCACTGAAGACCATCGGCTGCACTTCCGCGTAGCCGGGTAGCGGATCCTTGGCCGGTCGCGCCGCCAGTGTAATTGTATCCCCGATTTTAACATCACCGATGTTTTTAATGGATGCAGCCATATAGCCGACTTCACCCGCATAAAGCTTTTCCACTTCCTTTTTAAAAGGGGTAAACTTACCCATTTGCGTAATCTGGTAGTCCTTGCCGGTCCTCATGAACCGAATGATACTATTGTCATTCAGCGCTCCGGTGACAATCCGGAACAGCGTTACGATGCCCAGATAGGGATCAAACCATGAATCAAACACCAATGCCCTGAGTTCGCCCTTTGGGTCCCCCTTTGGAGCCGGGACAAGCTGGACAATCTGTTCCAGGATCTCTTTGATGCCCTTGCCGTATTTAGCACTGGCCCAGACCGCTTTTGAGGCATCCAGTCCGATAAGGTCTTCAATCTCCGCAACAACCCGCTCCGGTTCTGCAGCTGGTAAGTCCACTTTATTGAGAACCGGGATGATCTCCAGATCGTGATCCAACGCCAGATAGACATTTGCCAGCGTCTGGGCTTCAACGCCCTGAGCCGCATCCACGATCAGCAGGGCACCTTCACAGGCAGCAATAGAGCGCGAGACCTCGTATGAAAAATCGACATGTCCCGGTGTATCAATCAGGTTCAGTTGATATGTCTCACCATCCTCACTGATGTATGGCAGTGAAACGGTCTGGGCCTTGATCGTAATGCCCCGCTCCCGTTCTATATCCATACTGTCGAGAAACTGGTTCTGGCTCTCCCTCGCAGTCAGCGCACCCGTATACTCCATGATACGGTCGGCAACCGTAGACTTTCCGTGATCGATATGGGCAATGATACAGAAATTTCGGATTCTTTGCTGATTATACTCAGTTTTCACGGACCTCAATATTGGAATGATGATAAAAAAAAATCATTGTTATCGACCGATTCGCATCCCGATTTTTCCGGTACGGATGGATTCCAGTACAACGAATGACTGCAGATCTTCAAATACCAGATCAATTTTCTCCTCGGTACCCGAAAACTCGACAACGAGTACTTCATCCAGTGAATTCAACATCCTGGCGCCGTAAAGGTCGACCAGCGCATTGATTCCGGCAGATGATTCGATGTCATAGACCAGCTTGACAATCGCAAATTCCCTCATGACCGCGTTTTTCCGATCAAGATGTTCTGTTGTCAGAATATGAATCAGTTTCTGGGACTGTTTGCGGATCTGTTCAAGGACGGTGTCATCTCCACGGACAACGATGGTAAAACGGCTGATACCGTCCTTGTGGGTTCGGCCAACCGTCAGGCTGTCAATGTTATAGCCTCGTCTTGAGAATAGTGTCGAGATTCGGCTTAGAACACCTGGAATATCTTCAACTTCAATGGCAATGATATGTTTTTTTTCTTTTTCTTCTTTTTCCATAACTGTTTCAATCCTGCCATGGTGGATGAATAAGCGCCTCGTTTCACGAGGATCTGAAACAAAGCGTTTTAATGATAAATCAGGAAATGATGCATCTCATGGAACAATGAGCTGGGTCGATCCAGCTCGTTCTATGTCATGATGCTTTGGCATCCCATGACAGATGCGAGGATTTGGAGATATTTTCCAGGTTGAAATCGATGATGGTTGGTCGTCCGCTGGAAATTGCGCTCTGCATCGCCGATGTGATCTGATTTTTATGGGTTACTTCCATACCCACACCTCCCATGGCTTCCGCAAGTTTTTTAAAACTGACAGACCGACCCAGATCATGAACCGTATACCGGTCCTGGTACAGGGAGTGCTGCAATTCCCGAATCATACTCAAACGATAATCGTTGACGATAATGACTGTTAGTGGAACCTGGTTTTCGACCGCTACAGAAAACTCCTGCATATTCATCATGAAGCTGCCGTCACCCGATATGCTGACAACCGGAACATCCGGCTCTGCAAACCAGGCTCCGATGGCTGCCGGCAGACCAAAACCCATTGTCCCAAGTCCTCCTGAAGTCAGCAGTGGCAGGTGCAGAGGATTGGTGCAGAAATGGTTCGCCCACATTTGATGTCTTCCGACATCAGTACTGATGTTCAACTTCATGTCAAATGCGGAAAGTCTGGAAAATATATCCTCCATGATTTCTGCTTCATCGCGAACCGACAATTTCGTCTTCTTACTGAGAGAGGTGACCCAGGGTTTTTCTTTTGAAAAAGGCTTGCTGGAGATTCTGTTGTTCATGTCCGTCAGAACCTCCTTGATATCACCCACAATGGGAATATCCACCCTTGTGTTCTTGCCAATCTCCGCAGGGTCAATATCTAGATGGATGATCGTTGCGTTTTCTGCAAAAACAGGTCGTTTGACAAAAGAGCGGTCCCCGAGTCGTGTCCCCATCATGAAGATGACATCCGCCTCCCTCGCCAGAACCTTGTTCGCCTTGCTGTTACCATGCGTTCCAATCATCCCGACAAAAAGCGGGTCATCGTTTGGAATTACACCGGTTCCCATCAGGGTTCTCACCACTGGAATCTGGGTCGCGTGAATGAAGTGCAGAAATTCCGAGACGGCGCCGGATAGAACGATCCCTCCGCCAAACAGTATCAGGGGTCTTTCGGCTTTGCTGAGCGCTTTTAAAGTCCGCTTGATCTGTCCTACATTCCCTTTGATGGTGGGTTGATATCCCTGCAGACGAATCTCATGGTTAAACTCGTGGGGAAACCGTGCTTCGAGCACATCTACGGGAAGATCTATCAGAACAGGTCCTTTTCGACCTGAGTTGGCGATATAGAAAGCGGATTCAACAGCCGGAATCAGATCCTTTTCGTATCGGATCAGTTCATTGTGTTTCGTCACCGGCATGGTGATGTTAATGCAGTCGACCTCCTGAAAAGCATCTGTGCCGATCAGACGACGGGCGATCTGACCCGTCAGGGCTACCAGGGGCGTTGAGTCCAGCATGGCATTGGCCAGCCCGGTTACGAGATTGGTGGCACCAGGCCCGGAAGTGGCGAGGCAGACCCCCGGTTTTTTGGCCACCCTGGCATACCCGTCTGCCATATGGGCAGCTCCCTGTTCGTGCCGAGCCATGACATGACGAATGGGCGAATTTTTCAATTGATCATAAATTGGAAGATTCGCCCCTCCCGGATAACCGAAAATAACATCAACCCCCAGATTTTCGAGCGCTTGCACCAATGCCTGGGCACCCGTAATACCAACGGGCCGATTTTTTTTTGGTTGTGACGACATATCCCCTACCGACTAATCCAGTTCAAGGTCTTCGTCGATATCGTCCTGAATCAATTCCATTCCGACCAGTGGCGCAACTTCTTCCTCTTCGTCCTCCAATGCAAACTTATCCCGGTATGAATAGTTCATTGTCGTATTAAAGCCGGTCCCAGCCGGGATCAATCGACCGATAATGACGTTTTCCTTCAACCCATGAAATCGATCGAGCTTCCCATTAATGGAGGCTTCGGTTAAAACCTTGGTGGTTTCCTGGAACGAAGCTGCGGAAAGAAAAGAATCGGTACTGAGTGCCGCCTTGGTGATCCCCAGCAGCATTGGTTCACCGATTGCGACCCTTAATTCCTCTTCGATCAGCTTTTTATTGGTTTCATCCAGTTTTGTCTTGGAAACAGGTTCACCAATTAAAAATGAAGAGTCTCCCGGATCAATGATCCGTACTTTGCGCATCATCTGTCTGGAAATGACCTCAATGTGCTTGTCGTTGATCTTGACCCCCTGGAGGCGATACACTTCCTGGACCTCATCCACCAGGAACTTCTGCAGCTCTCTGACCCCTTTCACCCTGAGAATATCGTGAGGATTGGGAGATCCATCTGTCAGCGGGTCCCCCACCTTGATGTAGTCACCCTCAACCACAATCACATGCTTTCCTTTGGGTACAAGGTATTCCTTGGGTTCGCCGACTTCCGGTCGAATAATGATGCGCCGTTTTCGGCGCAGATCCTCGCCAAATTCCACAATCCCGTCAATATCGGAGATCTGACTGGGGTCCTTCGGTGAACGGGCTTCGAACAATTCAACCACCCTTGGTAAACCACCCGTGATGTCCTTGTTTTTAGTCGTCTCCCTGGGGACACGGGAAAGGACGTCACCGGGGAAGACCTCATCGCCCTCTTCGACCATCAATTCCGCCTTGTTGGGCAGATAGAAACCAGGATGAATTCTGTCGTCAGACCGTTTCAATTCCTTCCCGGTCTTCGTGTTCCTGAAGACAATTCTCGGCTTGAGATCCAGATCCGGGGTTTCCACGATCACACGTCGTTCATATCCCGTATCCTCAGCTTTCTGCGTCTTGAGGCTTTTGCTTTCAATGATATCCTCAAATTTCACTTTCCCGTTAATATCGCAAATGATCGGCATGGAGAAAGGATCCCATTCAGCAGCCCTGTCGCCTTTCTGAACAACATCGCCTTCCTTGAAGTTGATCTGAGCACCGACAGGCAGCAGGTGTTTGTCCACTTCCCGTCCGTCATCGTTGAGAATTGTCAGTTCGGATTTTCTCGATTGCAGAATCATGATACCATCCCGGTTGACAACGGTCCGTGCATCTCCCAAATGAAGTGTGCCCGTATTTCTAGCTTCCCAGAAGGTTGCTTCGACTTTTCGACTGGCGGTTCCACCAATGTGAAAAGTCCGCATGGTCAACTGGGTTCCCGGCTCTCCAATCGACTGAGCTGAGATCACACCGACCGCTTCACCGATGCTCACAGGTTTTCCACGCGACAGATCCCGACCGTAGCAGCGGACACAGATGCCCTCTTTGCATTCACAACTGAGGACAGAACGGATCTTAATTCTTTCCACACCTGCATGATCAATGATATCAAGATGTTTTTCCGAAATCATTTCGCCGCCGGGTACAATCACCTCTTTAGTGAATGGATCGACCACATCTTCCACTGAAAAACGACCTAAAACCCGCTCTGTCAGTTTTTGTATCACCTCTCCGTTCTCTAGCAATGCCTCAACCGTGATCCCTTCTGTCGTGCCGCAATTCTCTTCAGTGATGACACAATCCTGCGCCACATCTACCAGTCTTCTGGTGAGATAACCGGAGTTCGCAGTTTTGAGAGCAGTGTCAGCCAAGCCTTTTCTGGCGCCGTGGGTTGAAATAAAATATTGGGAAACATCCAATCCTTCCCTGAAGTTCGAGGTAATCGGTGTTTCTATAATCTCACCGGTTGGCTTGGCCATCAATCCCCGCATACCTCCCAGTTGCCGGCTTTGATGCTCTGAACCCCGAGCCCCGGAGTCTGCCATGACAAAAATCGGATTCGGCATCGGCAAGCCATCGTCGCCAATGGTTTCAGCTGTCATGGCAACCCGCATGGCCTCACCCACTTCATTGGTCACTTTTGACCAGATGTCAATGACCTTGTTGTATCGTTCACCATCGGTAATAATTCCACCATCATGCTGCAACTGAACCTTCTCCACTTCCTTGAGGCCTTTATCAATCAATTCCTCCTTGCTTTCAGGAATCACCATATCCATCACACTGATGGAGAATCCAGCCTTGGCAGCCTGTTCAAAACCCAGCGCCTTGAGATCATCCAGCATCTTGACCGTTTTGACGTTGCCAGCAGTACGATATGCATGGTCAATCAGTATCTCCAAATCCTTTTTCTTGATCAGTCGATTCACCGAATTGAATTCGATCTCTTTCGGAATCGCATCATACAGCAGGACGCGACCGGTGGTTGTCTCGACCATTTTATCGCCAATTCTCACTTTGATTTTTGCCTGCAGGTGGATCAGGCCATGATCGTAGGCAGACATCACCTCTTCAAAATCAGCAAAATATTTCCCCTCACCTTTTGCCCCTTTACAGATTCTGGTGACCCAGTAGATGCCAAGCACCATGTCCTGTGTGGGTGACATGACAGGTCTGCCCGTTGCAGGAGAGAGAATATTGTTGGTCGCCATCATCAGGACCCGCAACTCCATCTGAGCTTCGATGGAGAGTGGAACATGCACCGCCATCTGATCACCGTCAAAATCCGCATTGAATGCGGTACACACCAGGGGATGGAGTGTCACGGCTTTTCCTTCAATCAGCACCGGTTGAAATGCCTGAATCCCCAGGCGATGAAGCGTCGGTGCCCGGTTGAGCATGATGGGGTGTTCCACAATGACAGAATCCAGCGCTGGCCAGATTTCCGGATCATGATTCTCCACCATCTTTTTGGCCACCTTGATGGTCGTCGTATGTCCCTTTTCAATCAGATAATTAAAAATGAAAGGCTTAAACAGCTCCAGTGCCATCTGCTTGGGCAGACCACACTGGTTCAGTTTCAGTTCCGGACCCACCACAATAACCGTTCTTCCGGAATAATCCACCCGTTTCCCCAGCAGGTTCTGGCGAAAACGACCGCCTTTCCCCTTCAGTGAATCACTCAGGGATTTCAATGGTCTCTTGTTCGTTCCCAGAATCGGGCGACCGCGACGCCCATTGTCAAAAAGCGCATCCACCGCTTCCTGCAACATCCGTTTTTCATTCTTGACGATAATCTCGGGTGCATTCAGGTCCATTAACCGCTTCAACCGGTTATTCCTGTGAATCACCCGTCGGTAGAGATCATTCAGATCACTGGTGGCAAACCGCCCCCCTTCCAATGGAACCAGAGGCCGCAGTTCCGGGGATATGACCGGGATAACATCCAGAATCATGTTGGCGGGCTCAATACCGGATTCCTTGAAGGATTCAACCACTTTGAGTCGTTTGATGATTTTTTTACGTTTGGCTTCCGATGTAATATCCCCCAGTTCATCCCGCAGGGAATTACTGAGATCGTCAATAGCCAGCTCCTCCAGCAGTTCCTTGATTGCTTCGGCACCCATTTCTGCCCTGAAGTCCGGATAGGTTTCGGCCAACTCCCGATATTGGACCTCTTCGATAATCTCAGCATGTTCGATATCCGCGCCACCGCTGTCCAGGACAACGTATGCGTCAAAGTACAGCACCCGCTCGAGATCCCGGAGGGTCATGTCCAGAATATTGCCGAGACGACTTGGCAGTCCCTTTAGAAACCAGACATGGGAAACCGGACAGGCCAGCTTGATATGCCCTAACCGTTCCCGTCTCACTCTGGAGTGAATCACTTCAACACCGCACTTTTCACAGGTAATTCCCCTGTGCTTCATCCGTTTGTATTTTCCACAAATACATTCGTAATCATTGACCGGACCGAATATCTTTCCACAAAACAGCCCATCTCTTTCCGGTTTGAAGGTTCTGTAATTGATGGTTTCCGATGATTTTATCTCGCCATGAGACCAGGAAACAATATCTTCTGCTGAGGCGAGACTGATTTTTACTGCAAAATAGTCTTGTGGATCGATAATTTCGGATTGATCTAGTTTATTCAAGGATACCTCCAAGATTTTATTTGGATATGAATGGAAGATCTGTTAACTCTTGTGTATCTTGCTTTTTCATATAGTGATAGTTCTAAGCCGGAACCGGATGGGCAACCCCGCTTTACCGGCCGATAAGCCACATTTCTGACCGATTTCGAATCGCGTCGTGCTAAACGTCAACCAGAAATCCCTCTTCCTTTATCAGGGCAAAATCCAGACAAAGCGATTTCAGTTCGTTAATCAATACTTTAAACGATTCGGGAATCCCCATTTTGATGTTATAGTTCCCTTTGACGATAGATTCGTAAACTTTGTTTCTACCCGGCGTGTCATCGGATTTGACGGTCAGCAATTCTCGCAGGGTATATGCGGCGCCATACGCTTCCAGCGCCCAGACCTCCATTTCTCCGAATCTCTGTCCCCCAAACTGAGCTTTTCCACCCAGAGGCTGCTGCGTCACCAGGGAGTATGGTCCGATTGAACGGGCATGCAATTTATCGTCAACCAGATGATGAAGTTTTAACATATAGAGATACCCCACGGTGATTTTCTGTCCGAATAAATCCCCTGTCCGACCATCACGAAGGGTCATCTGTGCGTCCCTGTTCAGGCCGGCCTTCTCCAGAAGATCTTGAATATCCTTCTCCTTCGCACCATCAAAAACAGGCGTGGACATATAGACCCCCCCCCTGAACTTCTTGGCAAATGCCTGCATCTCTTCATCGTTCAGAGAGTCAATATATTCAGAGACAAACTTTGAACTGAAGATATCTTTGATATACGTTCGGATCTGGTCGATCGGGGCCACCCTTTCGATCATTTTATTAATGGCATTGCCAAGCCCTTTTGCAGCCAGACCCAGATGGGTTTCCAGGACCTGTCCAACATTCATCCGTGAAGGGACACCCAGTGGATTCAATACAATATCAACCGGGGTGCCATCTTCCATATAGGGCATATCTTCGGGGGCAATGATTTTCGAAATAACGCCCTTGTTGCCATGCCTACCTGCCATTTTATCACCCACAGACAGTCTCCTTTTCATGGCTACAAAAACTTTAATCACCCGAATCACGCCTGGTTGAAGATCATCTGTGCGGCTCTCCCGTTCTTTTTTGGATTCATGGATATTGTCCAGGAGTTCAATCTGGGAGGATGCATTGTGCAGCATAACATGCAGATCGTGGTTGAGTTCCGTATCAGCAATATTAATATCCATCCAGGTGCTGATCGGCAGTTTCTTAAAGGTCGCTTCAGATATTTTTTCTCCGGCCGCAATGAGCACTTCATGTGTCTCAGGTGAGACAAGATTGTAGACCAGCGGATGTGCCTCCAGGATGGGCAGTAGCTTGGCGATCAGATTGGATTTGACGATTCGAACCTCATCCCGGTAGTCGTGCTCGATTTTGACCAGAATGGCGGCCTCAATCTCTTTGGTCCGTTCATCCTTTTCAACCCCACGACGATTGAAAACCTTCACATCAATGACAACCCCTTCTATTCCCTGACTCACTCTCAGTGACGTATCCCTGACATCACCCGCCTTTTCTCCAAAAATGGCGCGTAACAGTTTCTCTTCGGGATTCAACTGCATCTCACCCTTGGGTGTTGTTTTTCCAACCAGAATGTCGCCTGCTTTCACATAGCTGCCGATGCGGATGATACCGGAATCGTCCAGATTCCGCAGTGCATATTCACTCATATTGGGGATATCCCGCGTGATGAGTTCCTTGCCCAGCTTTGTATCTCTGGCCAGAACTTCAAACTCTTCAATATGCACGGAAGTGAACCGATCTTGATGCAGCATCTTCTCGCTGACCAGAATTGAGTCTTCATAGTTGTATCCACGCCACGGCATGAATGCGACCAGTACATTCTGTCCCAGGGCAAGATCACCATTATCACAACTTCCACCGTCAACCAGGATCTGCCCGGCTTCAACCCTGTCCCCAATCGAAACGATCGGTCGCTGGTTGACGCAGGTATTCTGATTGGAACGCTGGTACTTTCTCAGATGATAGATATCCACATTGGCTTCGATCACAGTCCTGTCAGCTGCCAGATCCACCTCCGCTTCGACGACGATACGGTCCGCATCTACCCGGTTGACGTAACCTGACCGCTTGGCAATAATACACGATCCTGAATCCTGAGCCACCTGGTACTCGATTCCCGTGCCCACAAAAGGAGCTTCCGGTTTGACGACCGGAACCGCCTGACGCTGCATGTTGGACCCCATCAAGGCCCGGTTCGCATCGTCATGCTCCAGAAAGGGAATCAGAGATGCAGCAACCGAAACCAGCTGTTTCGGTGAAACATCCATGTACTCGATCTCCTCCTTGCGGATCATTTTGAATTCGTTGTCATAGCGGGCTTTTACCAGATCCCTTACCAGTTTATGATTCTTGTCCAGTAAAGCGTTGGCCTGGGCTATCTTGTAATTCCCTTCGTCGATGGCAGTCAAGAAGTGAATCTCGTTGGAGACGTTGGTCTCCTGCACTTTTCGATAGGGGGTCTCGATAAACCCGAATTCGTTCAAACGGGCATAGGTGGCAATGGAAGAGATCAACCCGATGTTGGGTCCTTCAGGTGTTTCAACCGGGCATATCCGACCATAATGGGACGTATGCACATCCCGCACTTCAAAACCGGCCCTTTCTCGGGTCAAACCACCGGGTCCCAGTGCGCTTAACCGGCGTTTGTGGGTAATTTCAGAAAGCGGGTTGGTCTGATCCATAAACTGGGACAACTGGCTGCTGCCGAAAAACTCGTTGATTACGGCTGAAACCGGTTTAGAATTGACAATATCGTGCAGCATCATGTTTTCCGTTTCCTGCAGCGACATTCTCTCCTTGATGGCACGTTCCATGCGAACCAGACCGATCCTGACCTGGTTTTCCAGGAGTTCGCCCACGCCCCTCACCCGACGGTTTCCGAGATGGTCGATATCATCAATCGTTCCTCCGGCACCATCCTTGAGTCTCAAAAGATACGCGACAACCGCCAGGATATCTTCATTGGTCAGGATCGTTTCACTCAGATCGTTTTCAAGGTTCAGTTTCTTGTTGATTTTCATCCGACCAACTCTGGAAAGATCGTATCTTTCCGGATTAAAAAACATATTCTTCAACAGATTTTTGGCGACTTCCAAGGTCGGCGGATCACCCGGTTTCATCTTCTTGTAAATCTCAATCATCGCCTCCTGTGGATTGTCCACCTTGTCGGCTGCCAGGGTGTTGCGGAAGGAAGTTCCGATTGTCTTGTTGCCGATAAAGAGCAGGGTCACTTCCTCAATTTTGTTGGCAATCAACTCCTCCAGGGCCTCTTTTGTAATCGGCTGGTTGTTCTGAACGATCATTTCACCATCTGCACTGAAAACATCCTGCAGGGCATACCGCCCCAGAATATCTTCGGCGTTGGTCGGAATCTCCTTGATCCCGGCTTCCTGAATCTTCCGGACAGAGGCCTTCGATATCTTCTTACCCTGTGCCACGATCAACTGCTTATTGGCTGGATTGGTGATGTCTTCGATAGCCCGCTGATTCTGGGAAGACTGAGGATCAAAATATTTTGAAAACTTCCGCTTGCTTTCATCTTCTGAAAAGGCATTTTTCAGAATAACCGTTTCCGTGTAATAAAACCGGTTCAACAACTCAGGACCGGAATATCCCAGTGCCTTTAACAACACAGTCGCCAGAAATTTCCGTCGTCGGTCGATCCTTACAT
>JAHJRI010000190.1 GCA_018830885.1 bacterium
ATCCGTAAAAACTGTGAACGTCCCTTTAACCTGCTCAAACACCGTGAAGGGCTGGAAGTCATCCGGGTTCGTTCCCAACATGCCCTGATCAGTAAATGTAGCATAACTACCATGGCTACTCTCCTGCTTGAAATGGAAAGTCGCTTAAGCAACCGGACGAAAGACAACCCGCAACTGACCATATTCCAGGTTGCGGCTTGAGCCGACAAGCAGACAAACATACACGTTGATCATTTCACGATAATACGGACCGCTGTTATCAGCCGGATATCCCGGCAGCGGGCAACAACAAATTTATGGGGCAGCAGAACATGCGGCTCTGGGCCTGTTTGCGACAAACAAAACTAACATCCTTAAAATCAATATGTTATAACCATACGCCCTGAGAATTCACCACAGAACCCTTTTTTCGCCCATCCGAAGTGAGAATCGTTGACGGCTCATCGGAATCAGGCCGGGACATGCAACCGGAAACAACTCATCTTTGAGCCCTGATCGTACGAAATCTCGTCGGATGACTGAAAAAAGTTGGCTTTGATCCACCGAATAACTGTTTTTGTGTGAACGCCGGATACTTTTCAACACACTTTAAAGGTGGTAATCTGCGAAATATTGAAAAAGATTTTGCTGCGATTATCACGCCAGGCCTTCATCTGGCCTTTTTAGACAAACAGAAGATTTCCCTGGATGGTATTACGCTGCAGGGCGAACAAGCCAATCGGGATATTTGGGTATGTGGTCCAGCTGCATTCGTGGTGCTGAAATCCCTGGCGTTTGATCAGAGAGGGGAAAACAAGGACGCATACGATCTATTCTACATGATCCGTAATTACGGTAGCGGTGTTGATGATGTCTGCAAATGTCTTGATCCTTTGCTCAAGGAGGATCTGACACAGACAGCTCTCAAAATTTTGCATCGCGATTTTTCAAGGCTGGATGGTATTGGTCCCAGCCGCGTCGCAATGTTCCTCTTTGGAGAGATAAATAACGAGATCCAGGCAGATGTTGTCGGTTTCGTTAAAGACCTGCTGAAAAAGTGTGGTGTTAGTTAGTGTTTTTTTATACCTGTCTAAAATAATAGAACAAAGATCAGTTTTCCCCTGAACTTATCAACAGACCACTGAATAGCCGATTCAACCGATTTTTCCATCATAAACGGCAACAGACTTATTTCAACCTCAATTGGACAGACATCAAATCACCTGTAAGCGGAGAATATTTTTTTGGCTCAGCTGGCCTAATGGAAGCATCTGCTATCGCCCAACTCCCTGTCCCTCATCAAAATAACATCATCTCATAATTTCAATCAGTTATTAAATATAAATCCTGATTGAGAACATAATAAAATCCCGGCCAACCATTTCATTCTTCCCGATCTTCCTTCATTATCCTGCAGGCTGTTATCACAGCCGGTAGCAGATTCCCTCCTGTAAGCTATATCCGGCAGTCAGGCCGCTGAATTTTAGTGCCTGACTGCTACCTTTAAAATTTCCTCCCACAACTCGGATAAGGATCGACGGCAGGCTGATGCCTTACGATCCCTGATCCATCCAGCGCGGGTTTCCTCAAAAGCCGTTCCAAATCCGTACCTGATTTGTCGGCCTTGTCAGGCCTAACGGTTTTGAAGCACCCGCTTACCCTGGCTGTCTCAGCAGGCGGTGTAAACGGTTTAATGGACATTTTTTTCATCAGGTCCCTGACACGTTGCGAAGGGACCTGACAGAAAAAGATTGCCGGAAGGCGGGTTTCATCGTTTATTTCAGGGTTCAGCTTTACGTTGTTTTTGCTGGATCGGCTATCAATCCTTATTCAGAGGGGGTTACCATGACATACAATCCAGACTTTTCCAAAATGGATGTCCGCCAGATTCTGACCTATTGCTTTCATGTACCGGCAGAAGATATGAGAGGCGATTCCATCGGTGACGTGTTTTCGAGCTTGAGGGAAAACGGATCCAAGCATGTAGTCGACGGTCTGTTGACCATTTTTGACCGGTACGCAGAAGAACAGGCCAGTCGTATGAAAGGCGAGGTGTTCAACAGTTCGCGAAAAATTTTCGATGCCTTGCGGCTGATGTTCGTCGGGAAAAAGCAGGAGGAGTTTTTTGTGGTGTTGCTGGATAACCGTTACAGGGCGATGGACGAGCCCATCCTGATCACTAAGGGAACACTCAACCGTTCACTTGTGCATCCCCGGGAAGTATTCGCGCCCGCAGTCGAAGCCAGAGCGGCCGCCTGTTTTCTGATTCACTGCCACCCGTCCGGAGACGTCACGCCGTCAACACAGGATATTGAGATTACCAAAAGGCTCAGAGAAGCAGGCGACATTATCGGAATCAATGTGATTGACCATATTATCTTCGGAGCGAATCAGTATTACTCATTTGTCGATGAGGATCTGATGTAATCGAACAGCCGCCGCAAGGCGGCTTTTAAAAATTCCACCAGACGGCCTGGCCTTTGCCGGTTTTTAAGATTGCTTTTCCAATTTGGAGACCGCCGTCGACACCCAAAATCAAATTTTCCCTTTCCCAATTTCCAAGGGTCAAAAGAGCTGCTCTCTTACAAGCCCACATCCAGAATCCATATATCCACACCTGACAACCAGGTTTCCACATCATCGAAAACCAGTTCCACACTCAGAAAGCTCCTTTCCACAAATCCAACCATTGACAGACCTTGAAATTTTCTGCAAATCTACTTATTAAGTGCTTAGCAGGAAACGCATATTACCATACGCTAATATGTTTCTTACTGGGTCGCTCTGCTTAGTCCAATCATAATCGTGTTTCTTAAACTGTCTTGATAACTGATTTATAAGATATATACATATCTAAACCGGTGTATGGAAAAGAAATACAATAGATTCGGCAATTAACATACAATCAGTCCGTTTCTAACCCACATGAACCTTAAAACACTCAGGAAGTCGATCAGAATAGATACAGATCTGGATTCAAAAATCGAATCCTTCATGAAGTCCGCCCAGGATCCGGAAGCAGAAAAAGTGATTGGCAAAAAAACAGTAGGTAGCTCCAAAAGGAAGGCCATCAAGTATCTGTTCAACGCCTGGTTTGATCCCCGCGGGTTTAAATCGCGGGGGCTTTTTGATGGTTCTCTGATCAAACTTTCTGAAAATACGGATCAAATAAAATCAATAGGCCAGGAACTGAACCGGATCGTGCATGCCATCAACGCGGGACAGCCCCCAAAGGGAAACCGCCTGGAGGTTTTAATGCAGGTGCAAGGAATTATTGCTGAAAACATGGAGCAGTTAACCCGTTTTTCAACCAGTATTAAAATAGATGAATAGCCCGCTTTCTGAAAAGATTTGTATCATCTGCAACAAAACCAAACCCCTGGTTGACTTTTACAAGCATCCAAAGCTGAAGCTGGGCCGGGAAAATCAGTGCAGGGACTGTAAAAAGGAAAGTGTCAAACAGAGGCGTAAACTGGCAGCGGCGATGAAAGGGCCGGCCGATACCCCGGCGGTTGCCGAAGGTTTTCCGGTTGATTTCACCTTTGATAAGACGCAAATCAAGCAAGTTGAAACCCTGATGGCAGAAGAACATAAGGACAGCTTTTCAGCGGCTTTCAGGCATATTGTCGCATCTGCAATTGATACCGAAAAACACTTCACGCCCCATGCCTTCAGCAGGGCGACCTCCGTACTGGATGCCAACCTGTTTCAGCTTATACATATCAAAAGCAACCTCTCACAGCTTTATGACGGCTACCTGACAGGCAAGGCTCCGGGGATCGGATCCCAGGTCGAAGGTCTGAAGGAGCTGATTGATCTCTGTGCTAAGCAGATCCTGATGATTACAACACTGTTCAGAGCCGAAGCCTTCGCCCGGTCGGAATAAATTCATATGGCGTTAAAATACTACGACAGATCCATACTCGAAGAGGAGTTTAAAAGACGCAGCGCTCGCATTGTCTCGGAGAACGCTTACATCCAGCGCGGATCACACTCCGGTTATTTTTCTCAATCCAGCAGGAGTCCAGATTCTACCTATACAGAGGTCGTTTCCAAATTTATTCACCATGCAGGTAATGTAAAGGACCTGGTCCGGTATGTTGCGGATAAAGAAAAGACTGAAAGCGAAGCGCTCATTTTCTATCCCGACGGGTCAAAAATTTCCAGAGACAACCTCAATCAGCTCCAAAACTACTGGCATAAACGCAATATCAGGGACACCAGAGCCAACGCCAGGCATTCCACGCATATTGTTTTATCCACAAAGGAAGAAATCACCACCGAGAACATAGAGATACTTAGGGATGTCGTATCCAATCTCGTATCCAAACGGTTTACCGCCAACGGCTTTGACAGTTTTTTTACCATTCATACAGACAAGGCACACCTGCATGCGCATGTCGTTCTTCACAACCGGAGTATCATCACGGGTAAAAAGATCCGGTTTTCGAAATATTCCGACATGCACCACATCAGACATGAATTTGCCTCCTTGTTGAGGTCCAAAGGGTTCCACTACTGTGCAACCTTGAAAAAGGACTCGATGAAGGTTCTGGACGGTGCATCACAGCAGAAGACCAATCAGAATTATGTCTTAAACCAGGTTGAAAACGAACTGGGACCCACCGCCCGGGCCTGGGTAAAAAAACAGTTTATCCTTAAATACTCAGACAATCCCGATCTTGCTAAAAAGGCGAAGATGAATCTGGTCTTGATCCGCAATTATTCTGACCCCAAAGCCCGGACGCAGATTGATACCCAGGTGGCTGCATATCAGAAACAGAAAGAGAAATGGGACGTCAAAAAAACGTTGATTGAAAAATACAGTTCCTTTGATGAAAAGTGGGTTGGCCGTTATGTTGATGCGGTATACGCCTCCCAGCAATACTTTGAAAAACGCTATCATTCAAACGACAGGTCGTCGGTTGCAAAATACGAGTCCGTCTCAGGCCTTGTCGAGAAACTGGTTGAGGTTGATCTCAGCGATAAGATTCAGGGCTTTATCGACCGGGAAACCCTGAAACAGACGCGGGATAACGAGGTGAAAGCATTTGGCCGGTACGGCGATATCGGCAGGCTCTATCTTCGTCAGCTGCATAAAAACCAGGATTTTGCCAAGACGGACAAGCAAAGGGAGATCATCCGGCAGAAAATCGATGATCTGAAAAAGGGCTCGGTTGACGAGACCGAATTCGATTACTTTAAAAACGCCAACGCAAAGAATAATTTCGAGCCGTTCAAAAATTTCTTTCCCCAGCGCATGCTGGCTATCAAGAAACGTATTGCGGGCAAAGCCGGTGTTGATGTTTCAGAGGTTACCGAAGCGGAGAAGATCTTTTCACTCTATCTGGCAAGAAGGGCCTCTGATTCTGTTTATGCATACAGGCATTTTGAATCTGCCGTCGAACGTTATACGGATATCTTAAAATCCGGCATTGACGAGCGTCTGTACCGCTTTTCCAAAACCCTGGATCAAAAACTCGCCAATCTCCCTGAACAAAAGCTGGAGATTCAAAAGAAAGCTGTTGATCCAGAGGTTAAGATTCAGTGAAGTAACGGGCTTTTTCGGTTTTATGATCATGAATTCACCTCCTTCAGATCTTCCTGTTGACATTTATCATTTTGGTGATAAAATTTTATCATATAAATGACTCTAAACAGGAGAGAGATTATGACTACTATAATAAGACCGATATCCGATTTGCGGAATCGGGCGAATGAAATTTCAGAACTTTGTCACTCAGCAGACCAGCCGGTTTTTATTACCAAAAATGGCAAGGGAGATTTAGTGGTGATGAGCCAGTCACGGTATGATCGACTTCAGAACACACTCGATTTATATCGGAAACTGGGAGAGGCTGAAATTCTTGACGCCGCAGGAGAAAGTGGAATTACTCATGAGCAGTTAATGATGAAATTGAAGGCAAAAATAAAATGAGCGATTCTTATGAAATCCGCTATCTAAAAACGGCTGAAGACGATCTTGATGAGATTTTTGACTACATTCTAAGTGATCGTCCAACTGCCGCAGTTACATTACTTGAAAAATTCGATGAATCAATCTCCAAACTGACCCTGAATCCGGAACTCGGTGTTGTGCCAAAGGATGACCGGCTGAAAAACCTGGGTTATCGGATGCTGATTATTGATAAATACCTTGTGTTCTATGTGATTAAAGGGACGATTGTACAAATCAGAAGAATCATTCATGGGGCAAGGCAATACAACCACCTAATTTAAATGGACAATATTAAACATCAGGAGTTTTCATCCTTTCAAAGCAAATCATGATTCTGTTGAAGTGCAGAGGGATCTGACAGGCAGAAGAAAATTGTAATCAAAACCGTGTCGTTTTAGATCTTTTCTTCGCTTGCCCCGTTTAGTCAGTTTACAGGCACAATCTCGATATCGTTTTCTTTAGCAATTTCTTCCGCCCGGTCAATGTAGGTCCTTCCAATCGGGATAATATCACCGTCAACATCGATCTCCATATCCAGCCGGCTCTTCCACATCATGCGGATGTATTTCAGGTTGATGATGTATCTGCGGTGCAGACGGACCAGCTTTTCTTCGCCTAAGTACAACACAATCGTATTCAGAGATGTTTTAATTGTATCGGTTTCAAACTGCTTTGCATTGGCTTTTTTGTATCTGATGTCCACAAAATTTCCGGATGATTCGATATACCGAATGCTCTTGAGTCTGGCGTTGATCCGGCTGATTGCCTCGATATCCCTGTTTCGGTTCAACAGATTGGTGATATTGTTTTTCGTCGCCTTGATCTGATCGACCGCGCTTTTCAGATACTCCATATCAATCGCCTCCGGCTCATTAAAAAACGCAATTAAAATCATGATATCCGCGGTTCCGGTAATATCGAGCAGGGTGTACGGCTTTTTATCGATCTCAATCTTCTGTATCTCAATCTTGCCCTTTTTCATGCCGGATTTGATCTTTTCAAAAGCGATCTTCCTGGCGTTTTCCTGGATCCTTTTTGTGATAACACCGGATTCAAATACAATAATATCCTCGATGGATTCTTCTTCTTTGAGCAGTTCAAAGATCGCCCTGACCATGTCATTCATGCTTTTAAATTCGCTGATTTGATTGGAAAACCGTCTCAGAGAGACCCATCTGCGGTAAATCAGGGCCAGTGCCAGCTGAATTCTGACCCGGGCCCGGATCAAATCCTTTGTGATCGGTTTGACCATGTAGTCGTTACCGCCCACATCAAACCCCTTTAGGATTTCATCTGTGGTTGATTTACCCGTCAAAAAGATGATCGGCATTTCAGAGTAGTTGTAAATCTTTCGGATCTCCCGGCACACTTCATAACCGTCAAAACCCGGCATTATGATATCGAGCAGTATCAGATTGGGCTTTGAATACCGGATATCCTCGAGCACCTGTCTGGGATCTGTGTATGTTTTCACATTGTATCGTGATAAAAGCCTTTCCATAATTCTCAGGCTGGAAATATCATCATCCACCACCCACACCGTACTGATCTTTTTACTATTATTTCCGTTTTCTGATATTTCCTTGTCGTCAACCAACAAAAGCTGCTTTTCATAGCTGAGGTATTCGGCGATTCCCTTTCTTGCTACCGTCTCACTTCTTTTCAGTGAGACGATGAACATGGCTCCACCAAAGATTCTGCTTTTTTCTAAGAACAGGTGGCCATCCTGCCTTTTGCAGAGCTCACTTGAAATATACAAACCCAACCCCGAGTACCGTCCGTCCAGTCTGTTGTAACTGAGCTTCTTTTTAAAGATACCGTCTCTTTGGGAATCCGGTATACCGGTGCCATTGTCTTCTATCGCTATTTCAACCACCTTTTCACCTTCATGTCTGATCGATGCCCTGATGATGGTTGCCCCTGAATGCAGGATGGCGTTGTTGACAATATTGGAGAATATCTGGTTCAACCGGAACTCATCGCCGAGCACTGATATATTCTCACCCACGTCAATTTCCATCTCGATATTCGCCTTTTTCAATTCCTTTTCAGCCAGTTTCTTAACCACCTCCAAAACCCCGCTGACGTTGACAGGACCCAGAGAAATCTCTGAATCACCCAGCTCGATATTGGAGGCCTCCACAACATTGCTGATCATGTTGCTCAGACGCCGGCTGTAATATCCGATGACGGCCAGTTGACTGATGGCTTCCTGACTCATCAACCCCGATTCCCCTTCAATCATCATCTCGGTTATGCCAATGATTCCACTGAGCGGCGTTTTCATTTCGTGGGATGTGGTTCTCAAGAATTCGTCCTTGATTTCGATTGCCTTTTTAATCTGGGTGTTGAGATCCTCAACCTCAATCACCCGTTTTGAGAGCTCAACCCCCTGCTCCTCGACCTCAGTAAAGGCCTTTGAATATTCCCTGAAGGTGCCGGCGGTTACCATTAAAATAAACATCAGAGACGAGATGGGAATCATGCTGATCCTCGAGGACATAATTCCGGCATAGACCATCACGTCGAACATGAACGAGAAGAGGATAAACAATATGGCTCCCAGGTACCATTTAGCCACCGGATGACCCGCCATGATCGCTTTGATGTTCACATACAAAAAGAATACAATGGTTGTGTAAACGGCAATCTGAAAGACCTCAACAGTCTGATACAGATACTCAAGATCGAAAGTGAGTCCCATCAGGCAAAACCCTGAAAAGAGATACGTCATGATCTTGACTGCGGTGTCCGGACAGTACCGTCTGAATAGTTTTTTGAATATCTTGATCCAGATGATGGGGGTTACGAATGCGATGAGTACCAGCAACCGGATGTTGAACTCCTCGTTCAGACCCTTGTCGATCAGGTTCACCCCGGGGATGTAGAGGATATTGAACAAAAGAATGATGATAAACTGTGTGGCGAACCACAGGGTGATCGTCTTTTCCTTTAAGAACACCGCCATCACAAACAGGTTGATAATTAAAGCTGCTAAAGCGGCCCCCACAGCAATCCTGAAAGATATCCGCATCTCCTTGTAGTTTATAAACCCCTGGTATGTCGATACTTTCACCACTTTGTTAATACCCGTCATTTCATGATAGTAATTCGCCACATGGATGACGATTTCAACCCTCTCGGTGTCCGGCAGCCTGATAAAATCGATTCCCCCCTCAGGTTTATACGCCTGACGCGACTTTCCCACCTGGCCGATCTCCAAGGCCAGCTCACCGTTGATGAAGACCCGACTGCTTGATTTAATATATTCTAAAATCAATACGTTGTCTGATCTACCGGTTTTATTCAGATGCTGAATCAGTTCGATGCGGTATGTCCCATAGCCATTTCCCTTGAAGGTATGCGGCATCTTGACAAACTCTTTTTCTTTGGGAAAATCTCCGGGAAAATAAAATTCGTTCTTGTAAAACTCCCATTCACCAAATATATCTATAAGCGGTGATAGCAAACGATCTTCGATTTCACCGATTTTGACAACGCCCTGTTCAGCTTCTGTTCTTGTCGTCTCATAGCTGCATGAGAATGTTGTCATTGCAACGATAACACACAACACCAACCCAAAATCCCTGTTTTTCGTGAAAACTCTGATATTTGATTTCGATGGTACAGTTGTCGACTCGTTTGATCTTGGACTTTCCATATTCAACGACATTGCAAAAAGGTACAATAAAAACGACCTGTCAGACCTGAGTACCGAAGAGATCAGGTCCATGCATGCCCTGCAGGTCGTGCGTCATTTCGGTATTCCGTTCTACCAGATCCCGTTTTACGTCTATCTGGCGAAAAAGGATTTTAAAAAAAATATCGTCACCGTCAAAGCCTTTCCCCAGATTAAAAGCGTCCTTGAGGCGCTCAAAGATGACTACCAGTTGGCCATCCTCTCTTCGAACAGCCGCTCCAACATCACAAAGGTGCTCAAAAACAACGATATCGATATCTTTGACTTTATCCACAGCGGCTCTTCAATCTTCGGAAAGGCCCGGGCGATCAAGTCCGCTGTCAGAAAACAAGGTCTTAAACTCAGCGATATCGCTTACATCGGCGATGAAGCCAGGGACGTAGATGCCGCAAAAAGCATGGGGATCCCTATGATTGCGGTGTGCTGGGGATACAACAGCAAAGACCTCCTCGCAAAACACAACCCCGATATCTTGGTTGACGATTTTTCAGACCTGCTTTCAGCCGCCAGATCTGTTCTTCCCCATCACCCCTCTTCATAAAATACAAGGCCTCAAGGCTTTAATCGCTTTGATGCCTTGGGTTTGACGCATTAAACCGTATCCATTCCAGGCAACCGCGACCTGTTTTTCAGCAGTGATATTTCATCCGCTGCTGGCCCGGATCTTCTATTTCCCCAATTTTCTTCGAACCTTCTGTCATTATTGAAGGTTTTGTCTTTTTCGGACATTTTTTCCAACCCGGATTTTAAGTCCCTGTTTTCTCAGTTCATCCCCCATGCTTGACTCCGTTCATCATCTGCTGCTTGTAAACAGGTTTCTTATATTTTCTTACTTTTCAGTTCCTTGAACAAGAGATTTTTCTCTGTTCATCATTTCTGCTTTTCCCAGCTCGTCACTTTCCTGTTGATTACCGCCGCCTTCGTTTCAAAATAAGATCAACACTTGATTGTCAGCTGATCACTCAGTATCAAAACGCCCGTAGTACCGGTTTTTAAACTGAAGAGAGCCCATAGACCACCGATGAACCTTATACTGACTGAAAAAAAAGATGCCGCGAAGATGATTGCTGCAGCCCTGGGTGTCCCCGTCACAGACAAAGGCGGGTATTTTGTCTCCCCTCAGCATACGATCACCTGGGCCCAGGGCCATCTGGTCGAGACCTGCCCGCCCGAGTATTACGACGAGTCCTATAAAAAATGGTCTTTGGATCATCTGCCGATCATGCCCGAAAGACTGGCCACCAGACCCATGGCAGCCCACCGGGCGAAAATCGGTCAAATCAGAAAACTGATCAAAACCGCCGGTACCATTATCAATGCCTGTGACTGCGGGCAGGAGGGGGAGATGATCGCCAGGCTCATCTTCGAGCATGCAGGATACAACAAGCCCCACAAACGGCTCTGGTTCAACTCCCTGTTGAAAACAGAAATTAAAAGGGCCTTTGCAGATCTGAAAAATTCTTCGGACTATGATTACCTGTACGACTGCGCGCGTCTGCGTTCATATGTCGACTGGACATTCGGCTACAACCTGACCCGGGCATTTACTTTAAAATTTGCAGACAGATTTGTTGTCAATGCCGGCAGGGTGACAACCCCCACCCTGACCGAGATCGTTGAACGTGAGCTTGCAATCAACCATTTCATCACAGAAAACTACCAGGTCCTGGTGTTTGACCATGCCGGTTTCAGGTTCGTCTCTAAACCCCTTGATGCTGCAGTGACTGCTGCTGAAAAATACCAAAGTGCCACCATCACGCATGCTGAGAAAAAAGAGGTCTCAACCAGGGCTCCCCGCCTGTTTTCTCTGAACACCCTGCAGAAAGAAGCCAACCGGATCTTCGGGCTTAAGGCGGACCAAACCCTCAGTATCGCTGAAAATCTCTATCTGAAAGGCCTGATCACCTATCCCAGGACCGACAGCGAGTATCTTCCGGATAACTATTCTGAAAGCGATATCAGAGCAGTTTTCGAGTACCACAGACAGCCCCTTGAGCTGACCTATGCTAACAAAAACATCTTCAATACGAAAAAGGTCACAGATCACCACGCCATCGTTCCTACAACCCGTTTTAAGGATCCGGATTCAAAGCAGGACGCCCTGTTGTTCGATTTGATCTTAAAGCGGTTTTTTGCCGCCTTTGCCCCTGACTGTCTCTCGCTTTCCTATGCGATCGAAGCAGTCTCTTCCGGTATCACCTTTACAGCCAAAAAATCGGTGATAACAGACTTAGGCTTTAAGTCCATCTTCAATTTTAAGGCTTCGGACAAGCAAACCGAAGGTGAGGATGAAGACATGTCCACTGGTTCTGAGATAATCCTGCCCGAAATCGGTGCCTGTATCGGCATCGATCCCGCAATAGACAAACGAACAACCAAACCGCCTGCCCGTTACACCGATGCAAGCCTGATCTCCTTTATGGAAAATGCAGGCAGGGTCATCAACGAAAAACTGAAAGCGGGCATCGGTACGGTTGCCACCCGGGCGCAGATTATCAAAAAGCTCGAAACCAACAAATTCATAAACTACAAGGGTAAACAGATCGCTGCGACTGATAAGGCAATCCAGATTATCGGGGCCATCCCCTTTGATCTGATCAAAAAGCCCTATCTGACCCTGGAGCTCGAAGGACTCTTTGATCAGATCATCAACCACACCGCTTCGGTGGAAGCCTGCCAGAGTCTATCCAATGCCAAGCTCAAATCCCTGTTTGATGAGATTTCAAAACTTGAAGGGAATAGCGGTAATGCGGGCTTAAAAAATGCCACGGATCTGAATTGTCCGGTGTGCAGTGAGCCGCTAAATTCAGGAAAATACTCAGTTTACTGCCAATCTAAAGCGCATCAGTTTTCCCTGCCCCATCTCATCTGCAATCAGAAGCTGACCCCTGAAGATCACAAAGTGCTGCTTGAAGGCAAAAAGACCAGACTGATCAAAAAAATGACTGCTAAATCCGGCAAATCCTTTAGTGCCAGGCTTTTTTTGAACCCAGAAACCTTTAACATCGAATTTAATTTTGAAGCCGGAAAATGAATACCGACAAGTACACATTTGTGGACCTTACCCCTGCGGAAAAAAATCTGCTCAGGGCAAATTCTGATGGCATCAGTGTTTTTATGAAAGCACTGCCCTTCGAGCAGAACCTGATCTGTGCCTTTATCGCTGATTTGAAGGAAGAGAAAATCGTCGCCCGTAAAACGGCACGGATCAGAATCGATGAGGAGACCAAAGCCTCCACATCCTCTTTGAGAAACTATCTTTTGGATAATTTCTCATTCAACGCCACGACCCAGGAGATCTACTGGCTCGTCTGCCGGTACCTCTTTTCAAAATATCCCGGGTTTCGTGGTCATTTTGCCAATTGATGTTTTGGAGAAAAAACCATGAAAAATTCTGCTGTCAGTCGGAAACCGGATGTCTCTTTTTTCCTGCCGTTTCTGATCTGCATGACCCTGTTTTTAATCTTTTCGGCCGATGCGGCCGTTGCGGTGCCTGAGTTTCTCTCCGGCATCGAGTCCAAGATCACCGAGCTGACCACCTTTTTCTCAGGCACCCTGGCCAAGGCCATCATCACGCTGGTGATTATCTTTTTCGGCTTTATGAGCCTGACCGGTCGCATCAACAAGGTTTTTGGTTTCGGCATCGTCGGCGGGGCGCTGTTTATCAGCTTTTCAAGCCAGATCGCAGAGTGGGTCATCAATTAGCCGGGCTTTTTTATGAACCGTTTTTCAATCATCTACCGGGCAGTCCTGCTGCCCTCTTTAATTATGGGTGTGCCGCGCAACTGGTTTGTCATTTCCTTTGTCTTCTACCTGTTGCCCTACAATTTCGGGTACGCCCTTTACGGCCTGATTTTTTACATCTTCTCCATTGCGGTCGGTTTTCTGTTAACCAAGTACTTCGATCCGGATTTTGCGGACATCATTTTGGAAAAACTGAAGTATGTTTCCTTAACATTCAGCAAAACCTATCACGACTAATAACCCGAGGGCATCATGTGGGACTGGCTTAAATCAAACCTCTTTTCATTTTATAAAAACCTCAAGACTTACTCCTATGAGCGTCTACCCATACTGTGCCCTTTGGATGAATCCACCATTTTAAACCGTGACGGAACCTTTACCAAGGTAATACAGGTTACAGGCATCGACTACAACGGCAGGTCCGCCGAGGCACTGGAAAAGTTCGCCACCATCAGGGCCTCGCTGTTCATGAGAAGCACCGGCCTATTAATCTCATACTATGTGCTGCGCTTCAAGCAAGCCGCTACCCTGGACTCAGCCGAATTTGACAACGCCGTTACCCAGTCCATTTTTGATTCGTGGTCGGCGTCTTTTGACAACGTCTTTTTAACCAGACACTTTCTGGCCATCAGCACTAAAGGCAATATTTTAGGGGCACTCTCCAAAATAAAAACCAAAGCCCAAAAAAAACCTAAAAATTCGGGCAACGGCAGTGAGCGTGAGGCTGAGCAGGCCTCCCTGACCCGACTCAACGAGTTCACTGATTTTATCGCAACCACACTCTCGGATTATCAAGCAAAGATCTTAAAAGGCGATGAACTCAACGCCTTTTTCGCCTCCCTGGTCAACTGTACACCCTACCATTCGGTCAGCAGTGTCACCGATACCTACAATCACTGGATCGTCTCAAACCCGGTGCGGTTCACCGAATTCAAGCGCACCTTCGAGTATATATCTTCAGGTAAACTCTCGTCGTTTCTGACGGTTAAAAATTTTCCGGAGTTTGCCGTCCAGCAGTTTTTCGATGCCATCATCCAGCAGAATATTGAGATGATCATCACCCACCACTGTGATCTTTTAGATCAGGACGCCTCCATCGGTCAGACCCAGGACAAACTTCGGGTATTTGAGAATTTTGGCAAGTTCAACCAGCTGCTGATCAGGCCCACCGTCGAGTTGTTGAACCGCCTGCAGGCCAATGATGTCAGGCTTGCCCAGCACACGCTTTCCATTCAGATCGTCTCCGACGATACAAAATCTCACAAACAAAACCTCAATCAGATCTCAAAGCTTTTAACCCAGAACGGATATCTCACCTCAACCGAGATACTCAACAATGAACCGCTCTATTTTTCCCAGTTCCCCTCCACCCGTTCCTCCAATGTGCGCAAAAAACGCCTGACCACAGATAACCTGGTGGATTTCATCAGCTTTTCCACCTCGGGAACCGGCAACCAAAGGTGTTCATTCGGTCCTTCTCCAACGGCTCAGTTCGCCTCTGTGGACGGTAATATCTTCAACTTCGTCTTTCACATCTCAGAAGCGACCAACGCCTTGGGCCACACCCTGATTATCGGCGATACGGGATCGGGTAAAACCACCTTGATCTCCTTTTTACTTACCTGTGCCAGAAGGCATAAAGGCATGAAGATCGTTGCTTTTGATCAGCTGCGCGGTCAGGAGATCGCAACCCGTATGCAGTATGGCAACTATATCAACTTTTCAGACAGCAGCTTTGCCATCAATCCCCTGCTGCTGCCACCCACCACCCAGTCGAAGACATTTATTGTGGATTTTTTATCCAATATGATCGATGCCACCGAGGATGAGAAGATCAGGATCGAAAAGAACATCGACACCATCTTTGGGTGGGACTTGAAAACCAGAAACCTGGATGAGATCACCTATCTGCTCACCCAAAAGGGTGAAAAGCTTTATGACAAGCTTTCCATGTGGCAGACCGGCGGGGTCTATGAGGGCTATTTCAATGGCAAATCAAACTCGGTCAGCTTTGAGAACCTTCTGACAACCTTCGACTTTACCCATATCATCTCAGAGCCCAAGATCCTGGGGCTGATGACATCGTACCTCTCCCATGTCTTTTTCAGCGAGTCTGACGGCTCTCCCCGGATCATATTCATCGATGAGCTGCGCAGATACTTGGAATCCGACATCTTCAGCCAGATTATTCAACGCTTTCTGCAGGAGTTCAGAAAGCTTAACGGGGTGTTTGTGGGAGCCGTTCAAAATATCGACCAGCTCTGGGATTCGAAGGTCGGAAAGCGGGAGGTCGGCAATTTCGGTAAGTTCATCATCTTTCCCATATCGGGAAACATCAACAAAGAGGCCTATATGGAGGGCGTGGGGCTGAATGAGCGTGAACTGGACTGGCTGAAAAACGCAGACGTCCATGACCGCCAGGTGCTGATCAAAACCAAGGGCGGTGCCTCCACCATCGTCAACGTCAATCTGAAGTTCCTGGGAAAATACATCAAGGTGTTTGACAGCTCTTCCCAGAATGTAGCGGCACTCAACCGCCTGATGGCAGATCATCCCTCTGATTTCAGGCAGCGATTTTTAAACACATGATAAGGAGATTTCATGAAGGACCTGGGCATAAAACTGATCTATTGCCTTCTATACATCGTGGTGACGGTGCTTTTCGCCTTTGTTCTCACCACAACGCTCTATTTCAAAGATGCCAGGGCCCAGATGGCGGTTGCCGATGCGGGGGCCCTGGTCCAGGCCAAGCTCAACTATATTGAGGCGATCAACACTGTCAGCCAGCTGAGGGAAAATCTCCAGGTGGTCAAGGATACCCTCAATGTTACTGAAGAGATGAAACAGGGTGTGGGCGAAATGCGCAAATTCATGAGCACCGTCTACAACAATACCTTCGGTCTCATCGGCGAGATTGCGCGGCTGCGCGAAGATCTGCTGAAAACCCCCGGTGAGTTCGATAAAATGATGAACGCCTTTAAAAACGCTGCCGACTGCCTGTTTGATGATCTGGATAAATATCAGCAGGTCGAAACCATATATTCGGCGCGCTACCACTTCGTCGATTCGGCGGCCGGAACCCCCAATTACCCCGATGACGACCCTTATGTCTGGTCCAAAACCAGATCCCAGGGAGACCAGAGCGCAGGCGATATCAACGAGCTTCCCATCCAGCTGCAGGAAAACCCCTGCGGATATAAAACCAAAACCTTTCATGATGAGCTCAAAGAGCGGGCTGAAACAGAAAAGGCAATCATCGAAAGGATTCTTGCAGGCTACAACAAAACCGAGGAGGAAGCCAAAAACCTGCAGAAATTTTATCAGGAGATGGAAAAAAAGGTCGAAAAAACAGAAACCGAAAAGGAGACCCTGGATACGATGAAGGCTATTTTGTGGAAGATGAATTCCCACCTGGAAAACATCGACCGTAATCTCAGTGATGTGACCTATCTTTATGTCTCTGCCGTGCACGACCCCAAACGCGCTTTCAAGGCTCCCAGAATCACGCCTGAGGTTGAAGCCATGATGAGCAGCAATGGCATCGTTCCGGGTAAGTCCACACAGTTCGATAAAGCCGCATCTGCCTGGAAGGCTCTGAGAAACGGCAGTTCAAAGACCTACCTGAAATAGGATGACCTGATATGGAAGCCAGCTGGATATTTTTTGCCGATGAAATCTACGCGTCGATTGAAGGTGTTTTAAACGGCGTCTTCGGCTCCCTGTACGGCGAGTTTACCGCAGGGTTAAAGATCGTGATCAATTCACTGTTTCACCTCTTTATCATCTTCTACGCCGCGATGGCGATTAAAAGCGGTGTGGCCTCTTCCATTTTTTCCCTGGCGAGAACCATTCTGCTGTTGCTGACCACCTTTAATATTTCCTTTAATTTATCGTCTTTTAAGTTCTGGGCCTTCGATACCGTTATGCACCTGCCCACCCATGCAGCCGCCTTTTTTGTGGGAACCACCATATCCGGATTTATCCCCAATTTTAAACCGCTCTCATCCTTGAGCACCTCTTTGGTATTCAACCGGCTGTTTTTAATTCTGATCAACCGGGCGGATAAGACCAGAGGCGGGCTTTCAGGAATCCCGTCCGTTGAAGGTCTTTATCTGTACCTGGTAGCCATCTTATTGGTTGTTCTTTACTTTTTGTTCTGGCTGATCCAGTTCAATTTTCTGATCCAGGGCTCCATCTACATGATTATCGGCATTCCGGTCATTGTCCTGGCCTCATTCAAGCAAACCCAGTCCATCTTTTTCGAATGGCTGCGGGCGGTGGTAACCCTGATGCTATATCCCCTGATTGCAGCCATTGTCATATTCTTGGTTTTAAACATGCTGCTGCCATTGTCCTCGGATGCCGTACATATCATCAAAACCGAAGATATTACAGGCTCTGCCATCGGCAAAACCTTTGTGGTGATTTTATTCGGGTTTTTTACCTTAAAACAGGTGCCCGCCATGGCGGCGGTGTTAACCCGCGGCCATATGACAACCGCCAATCCCATCGACTTCACCAAAAACGCCATCAAAACAGCTACCGCTGCCTTTGGGGCCGCATCAGCAGCCATTGGCGCTGCTGCCGGTGCCGCTCAAAAAGCAACTGCCGATCCGGGCAGTTCCAACCTTGGTGCGTCCAGGGCGGGTTTTAACCGCTCCGGTTCCAGTCCGTCTCCCATAGTGCTGCTGCCGCCTCCTGGGGGTATTCAAAAAGGTGAAAAGACCTCAGGTTCAGGCGCTCCCTCTGCATCCGGATCCAGTCATTCTTCAGGTTCAGCTGCTTTTGGGTCTGCAAAAAATGCCTATCAGTCCCTGCCGGCACTGTCGGGCCCTTCAGCCTCAACCAAATCCGGGGCCGGCGTTTCTTCATCGCTTCGAGCAGCAGGCAGTCAGGAGATTTCAGTCAGGCCAGAATCGGTATCAACCGCAGATCCCAGACAACCCGCAGGTCATGCTCCGGCTGCATCCGGTCCTGATTTCAGGCAACCGGTTCAACCAGCACCTGAAGGTGTTGAAGCAGGGGAGACGGTTTTCAATACCCAGGCAGAGGACCGGATATCCCAGCAGATCTCAGGGGGTGATGAACAGACATCGCTTCAGCAGGTCACAAACGACCAGTCGACACAGTCGGTATCGGCCGCTCAGAGTATCTCCCAGCTCAATCAGACCAGCAGTTATCAGTCCCGGATGACCCAGGAGAACCAGAGTATCTTAAATTCCCAGTCGTTTTCCACCCAGCAGGCACCGGCTCAACCACCAGGTTCCCAGACTGCTGGGCAGACGGCTTCACTGTCAGCTGCAGGTCCTGCAGCCGCCCCGTCACAGCCTGCTGGCGGGGGCGTGCAGGCCCCGTCATCTGAGCCGCCGCCTTCAGTTTATCCCGCAGGCGGTCAGCAAAGTGCCTCACCGATACCGGTCCCTGAAAAGGGACCTGCGATTTTACCCAATCAATCCCGTCCGTCTTCTTTCGGTCCGGGAGAATCAACGAACACCAAACCGGAGAACCGACATGCCCCAAAAATCGATACGAAAATTTAGCCTGTTTTTACTGCTTATACCCCTTGCTGCCGCCTGTTCTGCATTGAACACCGACGATGCGGGGATGAAATACAGCCCCTGTAAAAACAGCGAGGTTGAAGAAAAAATCCATCAGCAGCAGGCCGCCTTGCATCTTTCAGGTTCAGGCAATCAGAACATCGTGGTGGACTGTGCCGCCGATCTGATGTCGGATCCTGTTTTTTTAAAACTGGCGCTTAAAAAATAGGAGTTCCGGCTTGAAAAGACAGCTTCACAACATTAAATCATCAACGCTTTATCGGGTCATCATGAATAAGGGCCAAGCCTGCCGGGATGAAGCTGAAAAGAGCGTCGATGCGCCCAGAAAATCAGCTTTTAGTCATATCATCGCTGTCATATTGAACAGGAATCCGAAGAAACAGGATAAACAGGCTGAGAGAGCGTTGCCGGTCGCAAGCAAGGATCAGGAGGCTGCCATCAGGGCGCATCTGATGCCCATCACCCTGTTTGTCAAAGTCAACAAGCTTTTAGCCGGGCTGGTGCTGGTCTCGGTCCTGTTTTTGATGGTGACCTTATTCGAGCACCTGTCTCTGTATCCCCTGGTGGAAACCCGGTACAACTACGTTGAATTCGTGGGCTCAGACCACAACTTCGTCAACGTCATCCATACCCGACACATCGACAACGAACACCTCATCCAGTCATTGCTGAGACGCTACGTCGTGGAACGAGAACAGATCATCAAAAAGCCCAGCAGACTGGTGGAAAAATTCTCCTCTCCCGAGGTCTATAACGCCTATTTCGGGATCATTAAAAAAATTGCCGGCAGGGATCTCAGGTCCAGGGTCAGGCGGTTTATCAAGATACTGCGCTACCAGAAGATCGAATCCAATATTCGGCAGCTGGAGGTGGAGTTCACCGACATGATCAAAACCCAAGATGGGTCATCAACCCGGATCGAAAAATCCATCTGGCTGATCAATATTAAATTCGAGTTCATCGATACCATTCGCAAATACAGTGAAATCGCCATCAATCCGGCGGGGCTGATCGTCACCGTATACAACATTAAACGCCAGTCATAAGGCCAGTTATGCTGTTTAAAAGGATCCGGGTTCAAACCTATGAAGTCCAGACCAGGGTGTTTGCGACCCTTTTTTTCACATTGATTGTCATCTGGATGGGCATCTGCTTCATGTTTTTTTTCAATCGCACCACCTACAGCAATAAACATATTGATATTAAATACTTAAATTCCAATCTCTCCGGTAACACCATCAAAGCCATCATCCCGGCAAGCTCAGTGACCGAAGGCGATAATTTCATCATCGAAAATTACCTGGCCCAGTATGTCAACATCCGCGAATCGGTCATTCCCAAAGATTATGCCACCAAAGACAAGTACGTGATGGCCTTTACCAGTCAGCCCCTTTTCGGCATCTATCTCCACAGCTCCGAAAGATCTCGTAAGCTGAGTCCCTTTTTAATGCGTCATATCGAGGTTGAACGGGTCTTAAAGCTCGATGAGACCCTTTTTCAGGTCCACTTTCTGGCCATAGAGAAAATCGACTACAAAGAGCCTTCAGAACACAAGAAATATATGATCGCCACTATCCGCTATCAGGTCACCGAGATCGGCGACTATGATCCCAGGAGCTCCATTGCCGATTTTGATATTTTAAATCCACTTAAACTTGAAGTGATTGTTTATACGACAGCCCAACGCTATTCATAACATCCAAGCGACCCAGGGAGCCTTTTATGTACCGAACACCCCTTGCTGCCATCTTTTTTCTGGTTTTTTCCCTTTCCAGCGTCAGTTCCGCTGAACTTTTGGATCTGAGCGATGCCGAGCCTGATACGCAGACCAATACGGAGATGCATACCTCGTCTGAAGAGCTGGGTGATCTTAGCCGTATTCAAAAGGCGTTTAATGACTCCAAGGCGTTTCAAAATACCCTCGTCTATGAATACAACGCACTTTCCACCTACAAGATCAGGCTGCGTACTGCCATGGATACCCTGATCATCCTGCCTGAAAAAGAGGTGATTTCCATCTTTAACTTCGGTGACGATGTTAACTTCGCCTTTCATCCCCTCAAAGACAACCAGGGCAAAAACACCAATATGGGGATCATCAAAAACATCCATGCCGGTGCCGACACCAATCTGATCATCATCGGGCTTTCAGGCAACTCCTATAACTTCTACCTCAGAACAGACGACTATTCCTCCGATTATCTGCCCCACTTAAAGGTGTTTTTAACCGATCAGAAGATCTCAGAAAAGCTTAAGAAAGCGCGCAGACAAAAAAAGCCCAGGCTTGAGCAGATTACAGGCGATGACAGTGAGGCAGGCCGTGCCTCAGGTGCAGACCCGTACCGCGATAACATGGATCTGTCCGACTACCTGCGCATGATTGACAATACCCCGCTGAAGCTGCTGGATCGCAACCAGAACCTGGATTTTCGCTACACCATCTTTAAAAAGGGCAATGTGATTGCGCCCATGGCTGTCTTCGATGACGGCTACTGGACTTATTTCAGAATGTCCTCATCTAAAAACCTGGATAAGGTGCCTGAACTTCCGGCTGTTTTAAAAGTGGTCTCAGGGATTGAAACGCCGGTCAATACCCGTGTGGTTAATAATTACATTATTGCCGAGACGACCGGTTCCATCTTCGCCCTGCGTATCGATGACCGCGTTTTATGTGTTGAAAAGACCATCGATCATCAAAAACGCTTTATCAAATAGCCGCCATGAAACTATCAGGTGTATTTCAAAGCATTCCTTCCTGGGCCAGGGGGCTGCTGGGTGTGGCTTCGGTCTTCTGCGGTCTGGCCGGTTATGTTGTCATCTCTTCCATTGCTGATCCACCCACACAAAGCAGTGTCTATACTATCGAAAATGCCATCGACCAGAACCTGCTGCCCGAACTGGATGAGGATAAAAAGAATGAAGCGGTTAAAAAGCCCATCAAAATAACCGAGATTCCCAAAAAAGACACCTTTAAGCCCAAAACCACCCGCAAGCCCGATCCGAAACCCATTCCAAAACCCAAGCTGCCTGTAAAACAGAAAGAACCTATCAGGCAGGTGAAAAAAACAATTGAGATCAAACCGCCTGCACCTGTCGCTGCAGCGATCATTCAGAAACCTGTCGATTCCAGGATTGCTCTGCGCCGGCAGTACAATATGAAACGCAGGCAGTTTTCAAAGGTCTCCTATACCACCGGGACCCCGACCGCCTTAACCCCTGAAAATCTCAACAGACAGGACCAGTGGCCAGTTAAGACCGATACCAACACCTATCCCACCGATCTCAGCCGTGTCGTCACCAAAGAAAAGTTCATCTCGGCCATCTTAAACAACCGGATCGAATCAACCTTTGGCGGTAATATCCTTTTAACCATCGATCACAACGTCTACGGTGCCCATGGCAATAAAATCCTGATTCCCATCGGTACCAAGGCGTCCGGCAAGTATTTACCGGTTGAAGAGATCGGTGTCTCACGTCTTTCGATGACCATTGAGAGAATGGTGACCCCCGACGGTCAGCTGATTCTGTTTAAAAATCCCGCTGTTGTGGCTGATAAACAGGGGGCAGCCGGTGTCACCGGGGAGGTGGATAACAAGTACCTGCAGAAATTCGGGCTGCCGCTGGCGTTTTCCGTGGCCAATAATACCACCAATCTGCTGTTTCAACGCCTGATCGATTCCATGTCGGATCCCGAAGATCAGCAGTCCTCTCTCAGCCAGGTCTTCAACGAGCAGTGGTCGAGAGATCAAAGTGCCACCAACCGGGAGATCATCTCAGACATCATCAAGAACAATATTAAAATCATGCCGACGATTTCCATCGAACCCGGCTCAAAGATTCTCTTATTCCTGGATCACGACATCTGGTTTATGGCCAATAAAAACGGCCATACAGAAGTCGTGCAGGCGAATTTATAAACCCATCCATCCGGAGAGGTCATGAAACCAAGACTTTCAATCCATCATCTCAGCCTTTTTCTGGCGCTTCTGATTTCCTTATTTCTGCTTTCCCTGCTGCCCTCAAACGCTTCTGCTGCTGCAAAAGAGACTGAGAACAGGAAAAAAATCAAAATTCTGGAAAACACGTCAATTAAAAGCAATGGCCTCATATCAGGGCTGGTCAGAACAGGGGAGAAATCGATTGTGTTCAAGGGAAAGTTCGAGCTTGAAGACCCAACCGAAAAGATCACGGTCAACTGGTTTTCAGCCAATCAAAAGCAGTTCAAACCCTGGTTCAAGTCGACCTTTAAAACTGAGTCCCCAAAGATTTTCAAGGGACAGGAACTTTATATCAACGGTAATTTTGAAAAGCTTACCAAGGCCCTTTTCGACAAGCAGGAGGGTGAGGATTTAAAAGCTGAAGCTGAAGATCCTTCGCCTGCTGAATCCGGCTCTAAAGGCTCTGATGGTTCAGCTGATGCGTCTTCGTCCATCGGCTCGGAGTCCGGATCCCAAAGTCAGCAGACTCCAGGCGCCCCCGCAACCAATCCGGCTCCCACCACCACAGTGGACAGGACGGTCAGCTCGACTGCCACCGAGTCCTGCCCCCATGAAATCGCAGGCTCCCAGATCCATCTCAAAACCAAGACCATCACCACCTTCTCGGACGGCTCCACCGAAGAGTCAGCCTGCATCACGGCTTCAACCTACGATCTGCTCAATACCTATGAGGGCTGCAGTCCCCGGCATGATTTTGTCAGCGCTGTGACCCATCTCCAGCAGAAGACCGGATACGTCAACGATGAAGGTAATTTCATCATGACCCGAAGCTGCCATGATACCGGGACCACCTTCGTCCACCGGAAATCTGCGGCTTCCTGTGATGAGACCTTCGATAAAACCAACAACCTGATCTACCAGTCCAAAAAGACTTACTACACCGATATCAACGCCAATGTGCACTTCATCTCCGAGTGTATGATGGATGCGAATGACTTCAGGTCCGTCTCGCCTGAAGACTACCTTCCCGAATACTCAAATGCGGACCGCGTCGCGCCTGCCTCCAGTCTGGCCTTTAAACGCTTTAAATACTATATCCAGCTGGGCGATAAAAAAGTCTATGTCTCAGACTGGCAGGACGACCTCACCTCGCCCATGCCCATCTACCGGGACTACAACAACTGCACCTATTTTCACGACATCAATGCGGTGAGCAGCTCCAGGCAGTACCAGCTGGTCTATGACCGTGACGGGGTTAAAAAGTCGGTCAGCGGCTGTAAACCCGATCCCAATATGTCCTTTGCCCACATCACTGATGAGAAATTCTGTACCCCTGATGTTATCAATCGTCAGCTTTATAAAAAGGTATCCACCTATTTCCTGGATGAGACCGGCAAACGTGTTGTTGTCGCAGACTGCTCTGTGACCGATGAAATACAGACCATCGATCCGGCTTTTGTCTCGAAAAACTACTCCAAATGCGATCCCAGTGTGGATCTGTCCCAGATGCGGGCTGTGGCCAGGTTTGTGGAGGAAGTCTCCTTAGGCACCCAGGTCAAGGAGATATCCACCTGTATAGCAGATCCCTCTGTGACCTACCCGATTGCAAACAGCGCTGCGGGCTGCGCCTACCGTATCGATACCGTAGGCGGTCTTGCCGTTATGCAGGAACGACTGTTTTTCAATGACGGTGCCGAAGATCATTTTGTATCAGAATGCAGGGATTCAGCCATCACCGCCCCCCTGATCAAGTCTTCAAGCTCGTGTATTCCCCAGGTATCCGGGAAAAACCTGGTTGAATACCAGGAGACTTACTATATCAACGCCAACGGTGATAAAAAGGTGGTCGTTGCCTGCTCGGCAAGCGACGAGTTGCTGCCCATCACCGAAGATATGAAGACCTACGATTATGACAGCTGCACAGATTCCATCGATTTAACTGCCATGAAAGCCTTCAGGCGCTATAAGACCTACGTCGATATCATGGGCAATCAGACCCTTTTGAAATCGTGCACCGTTGACAGCGCTTCGGCCTACACCATCACCCAGACCGATGTCGGTTGCGGTATTCGCCATGACTTTTCAGCCGGCGTCTCCTACGTACAGAACAGGCTTTATTACACCAACAGCTCAGGCTCCGATGTCGATGTAAAATCCTGCTTTGATACGCCTAAAACCTACACCCATTATAAAATGGTATCCAACTGCAGCCCGGTTTACGACAGGGAGACGAACGTCACTTACGATACCAAAAAAACCTATTTCACCGATGACAACGGAAATGTGAATCATATCACCGGCTGCCTGATGGATATGTCCTCATCAAAAGCAGTTTTATCATCGGATATCCAAAAGGAGTATCAAAGCGAAGATGAGGTGGATTTCGAGGCCCGGGCTGCCTACAAACGGTACCGGGAATACATCGTCTTAAGCGGGGATAAAAAAGAATATATCTCAGCTGTCAAGGCCGATAAAGCGTCTCCCATGCCCATTGAAAAGGACTATGGTTCCTGTGATTTCTACCATGATCAGGTCGGCCGTCAGTCCTTTCGACAGTTCGAGGAGGTGTACATCCGCGACGGTGTCAAAAAAGTCGTATCAGACTGCCAGAAGGATAATGCCCGGGTCTTTGCCCATATCACAGATGGCCAGTACTGTATCCCCAAAATCCAGTCAAAGATCGTCTACACCAGGGAGTCCACTTACTTTTTGGATGAAACATCCAAACGGATTGTCGTCAAGGAGTGCGAGCTCAACGGAGCAACTGAAACCATCAATCCCTCGCTGATTGAAAAAGACTATTTAATCTGCGCCCCCAGAATCGATCTTCAAGCCGGTGTTGCCCATGCGGCCTATAAGGAAAAAGTCACCTTCGATGAGACCGATAAATACCTTTCAGACTGTATTGAAGATCAACAGAGGTCTTACATCATCACCGAGACCGATTCGGGGTGTACCTACCGGGTTGATCTGGGCGCTGAAAAAGCAGTCCAGCAGAAACGACTTTTTTATAATAACGGTCTGGAAGATGTTTACCTGACCGCCTGTCGGGATTCTGCCTACGAGTTTGCCTTCGTTAAATCCACCGCCTTGTGCTCGCCTACCATCACCGATGACGGAAGCTCGTTTAACCAGCGGGAAGAGACCTACTTCATTGACGGCAGCGGGGTCAAACGCACCGTGATTGAGTGCAGCGAAAACGGGGTCAGCTACTTAATCCCAGAAGATTCCAAAACCAAGGACTTTACCCGATGCGAGCCCGATATCGTCGTTGATGAGATGGCGGCCTACGGCAGATATGAGCTTTTTGCCAAGGCTGGGGGTGAGAATGTGAAGATTCAGGACTGCACTGTTGATCCATCTGTTATCTACGCCATCGATGAGGACTACGCCTCGTGTCCGGTCAAGATCGACCGGGTGTCTGCGACCGCCATCCAGTACAAAAAGCTTTTTTATCGCAAAGGCAATGAGGATGTCTATGTCTCGGCCTGTATCGCTTCAGATACCGCTTATCCCATCCAGCAGACCGTTACCGGCTGCGATTACCGTATCGACATGGCAAACCTGACCGCCACCGCCCAGAAGCGGGACTACTACGATTCAGGAGGCTCGCTGCACTATACAACAGAATGCTACGATACCACCGAAGCCACCCCCATTTTACAGTCTGCTGAATTCTGCCCGGTTGAACTGTCTGCAGACGGACTGTTCTTAATCGAAAAAAAGGAATCCTACTACATCAACGCAGACGGTCATAAGAAGATTGTCGAGGCGTGTAAGCCCACCGGCACTGTCACCCCGGTTCCCGAAGAAAACAAGATTCGCAACTATGCCAATTGCGATCCCATCTTAGACATGCCGAACAGCAGGGCTAATCTTCAATACCAGCTCTATGTGCACCACGGCAACGAAGAGATTATGATCCAGGGCTGTACGCCGGATCTGGAGACCGACTACGATCTGTTTTTAGACTACAGTGAATGTGATCCCAGGATAGACCTGGTCAATGATGAAGTCACTGAAACCGCCAAATGGTACTACAAGGACGGTCTTGATGATGTCTATGTCACCAAATGCATTGAATCCGAAACCCGGTATCCCATTGAGTCCAGAACCGATGTCTGTGAGGTTTTAGCCATCGATAACGATCCTGACAACGTTATCCAGCAATCCAGGCTGTTCTACAGCGATTCCCAGGGACAGCTTAAGTACATTACCCCCTGCCAGCCCACCGGCAACGTCCTGGCAGTCACACAACCAGTCTGCTCCGATATTCAGACCGCCGGCAGCGCCCGCTATATTCACAACTATCCAGCCGGGCAAACTTATATCGCCGTCAAGGACATGTATGGCGAACAGGTGATTCAGAACTGTCATATGAGTGACAAGCATAATGCCATGACCCATTACCAGGAGTCCTGTGGTTGGGCTCATGATGACGCCAGGTTCAGGTCAACCTTAAAAGTCAGAACCTATATCACAGATGCGCTCACCGGTGCCAAGGTCTATCTGGACTCCTGCCACACCTCCAATACCTATGTTTCCTACGCCTATATGGGCTTGACCAACATCGCAGGAAACAACGGCGGCAGTACGACTTGCGGCGCCGGACTCTATTGGGATGGGAGTTTTCCTTCGGGTAGTTACTGTTATGTTTATGATAATGGCTGGAAATATGACCATTTTGCCTTCAACATCGATCAATTCAACGCCACTACCTCTTTGAGTCAATGGAAATCCGGCGGTTATGTTGGCGTTTTCAACCACTATTTAAGACCTGATGATACCAGCTACCATGTCTGGAAAAGCAATTACTGCGGGATCAGGTCGGCAGAAATTATCGCAGCGGTTCCGCTTCATCTCCCGGTATCCCCACAAAATCCTGTGTGCGGATCGGTTACGACCTGCAACGAATATTTTTGCAATACAATACCTACCTCTCAACTGCCGCCAGTTACCAATGTCAATAAGGATTCTGCCAACCTTTTCGGCATGGATCATCTGGGCTGGACACCGAGCAACTAACACCAGAATATGGATATCCCAAAAACAACCGGCTTTTTAAACCAGACGCTGAAATGCATAGAGCGCTACCTTGCCATGAAAAATATTGTGGAGATTATGATCAACCAGCCCTTTGAGGTGATCACCGAAGACAAAACGGGGAACTTTAAATTCTACAGGGATAAAAACCTCGATCTAAAAACCCTGGAAAAGCTCTGTCACGGGCTTGCCAACTATACCGGACAGGCCCTGTCGGTTGATTTTCCGGTGCTTTCCACCTTCATCCCCCACTGGGGGTACCGCTTTCAGGCGGTTGTCGGCCAGAATGTTCCCGATACCGGGATATCCATCTCCATTCGCATCGGCAATGTCTTAACCTTTCCCATGGACAATTATTTTTCAGATGAACCAAAGGATATAGCCGGGGACAGGAAGGGAAAGCGGGTCCGGACGAACGCAGACGGCAATCTTGCAGCCTATATTGAATCTTTGATTGTAAAGGGGAAAAACTTCCTGTTTTCAGGCGGCACCTCCACCGGTAAAACCACCTGCGTCAATTCGATGATTCAGTATATTCCGAAAGACCTGCGCATCATCACCCTTGAAAACATGCGGGAGCTTTCGGTACCCCATCACAACCGGGTTCACCTGACCGCTTCAGAATCTAAAAAGTCTGATATCTACAAGCTGTTATCCAACTCCATCTTACGGATGAGACCGGACCGGATCATCATTGGTGAGCTGACAACAGATCTGACAGAGTTTTACCTCAGACTGTCATCCACCGGACACGACGGCTCCATGACCACGGTTCATGCCGATTCTCCCACAAAGGCTCTGGACGCCATCATGCGCAACCTGATCATGGCAGGCGCCACCTTCGATATCAGTCTGATGGATTATATCGTCAATACCATCCACTATGTCGTCCAGCTCCATCGGACCACAAACAGGCAGATTACCGCCCATATCTTCAAGGCGGGCCTGGAGCTGGATAAAGACAAAAAAAACCCTGTATTTACAGCGGTGCCCTTAAATTCGGCTGAAGACATCCAAGCGGCTGAAGCCGAAACCTGAGTTTAACCTGTTTTATGCCCTGTGTTCAGATTTGAAAACCGCTGATCCGGTGATGGTTATGACCCAAAATAGTTCTGAGCTATATGATTTTTTAAGATTCGTCTGGTATCTGTTGCTGCTGCCACTGTTTTACGCTGCCAACCGCTTTTACCAGTTCTACTTCGATACCGATGATACCTTTGTTTACTTCAGTCTGCTCAATCATTTTTTTGAGTCCGGCTATTCCTATCATCCTTTGCATTTTGTGATCTCTTCAGCTGTTATCCTGACAGGCATGGGGCTGATCTTTTACTTCAACCCCTTTCAAAAGCTCTATGAACAGACCCGCCTGCACGGCTCCGCCCGCCTTGCCAATCTTGCCGATATCAAAAAACTCGGGCTCTTAAAAACCAAAGGAACCGTGCTCTGCAAATGGAATGGAAAAACCCTGTATGTCTCAGAGCCCTTGTCCATTTTGCTTTTGGCTCCTCCGGGAACCGGAAAATCAGCCGGCGTTGCCATCCCGACCCTGTTTAAAAATCCGCACTCCATCATTGCGCTGGATGTCAAAAAGGAGCTGTTTCAAATTACCTCCAGACACAGAAACACCTTTTCTGATGTGATGCTCTTTGAGCCCACATCCGATTCCACCAGCTGCTGGAATCCCCTGGACCGCTCGGTACTGCCTTCTGAGTTCGCTGAAATATACGTGCGGGTTCAACAGATCGCAGCCAATATATTCATCAAATCGGAATCAACCTCTGATCCCTACTGGATCGATTCCGCCCGTGAACTGTTTGTCAATATTGCGATCGCCTTAATCGAACGCGACGGCGGAACTTCCATTCCCTTAGTCTATGAAGCCTCTTTGGGCGAGGGTGAAACCTCCAGAAAAGACGCCATTGCGGACTTAGGTGATGACGGAGGCAGGGCGGATCTGTACGAGCCGGTTGCCAAAAAACTCAGTGCCTACCGTCATACCGCAGACCAGCAGTTTTCTGGAACCCTGGGAACCTTTGATACCGGTCTGATGGGCTTTCAGGATCCCCGGGTCAAAAAGGCGGTTTCCAGGTGCGATATCAAGTTTGAAGATCTCAGAGGGATTGAACAGGCAGATGGCTCGTTAAAGCCGGTCACCCTTTATCTGGTGATCAAACCGATTGATGTGGAGCGACTCTCACCCCTGATCCGTGTCTTTTTTGAATCCTTATCAAAGCATCTGCTTTCTACCCCCTGGGACAAAACGCGCGAGCACATGATTACCTTTTTACTCGATGAGTTTCCAAGGCTGGGAGCCATGGAAGATATTATCAAGATGCCGGCCTTAAGCCGGGGGCAGGGGGTCAATTCCATACTAATCGCCCAGGATGCAGGTCAGATCGAAAGGGTGTACAAGAAGTCCGGACGTGAGGAGATCATGTCCACCACAGCCTACAAGATCATCCCCTCCCAGAACTCCTTTGAGTCTGCCAAACTGATCTCGGACTCGGTAGGGGATATGACCATCAAATCCAGCTCGTCGTCTTATTCCAACACCGATTTTATCAAGGCCAATACCACCCGGCGCGAGCAGGGTCAAAAGCTTTTGACCCCCCAGAGCATCATGTCTTTAAAATTTGGGGCCTGCTATATCATCTCCCAGTTTGCTTCAGAAACCCCGATCAAGGGCAGACTCTACCTCTGGTTTAAAGACAAAAAGCTTTTAAAGCTTGCGGGGGAGCTTGATGAATCAAAGATTTTCAGGCCCGAAAACCATTTCAGAAACGTAAACCCCTTGGTTTCCGATGCTGCTGCCGGATTCTCCGAGGATGAACTGCCTTCCAAGGATATTATCGATCAGTTTTACAACTCTGATTCCGAAACCGATGCGTCGGTGCCGGACACAATCTCAGAATCCGCTGATAGTACTCCCCTTTCGGATTCTTTAGGTTCCAATCCTGAGTCATCTTCTGATGATAGTCTGCCGTCCTCAACGGGAAATGACGGTCTTCAGGATTGTGACACCGGCAACCGGCGCTCCCCTGCTCAAGCAGGTCCTGATCTTGAAGATGAGACCACAGGAGTGTCAAAAGCCGGTTCTACCTTTGAGGACGGTCTCGTATTTCATGCTGATATTGATCCGTTGGACGATCAGTACCGGCAGTCCGAGTTTAATCGCTTAACCGATCAATCCTTAGTCGCAGAAGCCATCGCCAAAGATGCCGCTTCCATCGGCTGATGATTGTTACTTTTATAAACCCCTTTAAGGAGTGTTCAATATGGATTTTAAAGAAATCCCCTTTTCAAACGGCATTTTCGACCCCTCGTTTTTTTCGGTAAACCGGGACGATTTCGAATCGCTGATCAAACAGGAATTTTTTTATTTTGATGAATCAGGTGAAGCGGTCGCGCTAATGTCCGATGCGGACAAGGCCTCTGTCGCCGAGTTTGATTCCAGATATTCATAAAACCAAAAGCCTCAGCTCAGCGTTCTTGCCCGGCTGTGGAAGTCTTTAATTAACCCCATATCCATTTTACACGTTAATATTCAGGAGGAGTCATTATGGCTAAATTTTTTGGTACACAATCCTTTAAAACCTCTGATCCTGACAAGGACAAGCAGGTTATCTATAAATTTACATCCAAAAAGGACCAGCAGATCTGGATGCAGGCGGATATGTCCCCCTATTCGCCCACCCCGGTTGATAAAACCTACCAGCGGCAATCCGTCACCAGGGCGGCGGCCAATAAGGCTGTTGAAAAAGGCGCTGAGGAAAAAGAGTTTAAAACCAAGGACGATTTCACCATTTCAGGTGCCTATCTTCATATCAAACACATGGATGATAAGTACCAGCACCATTTCGGTGTGGTGGCCAGGTTTGAAAACGACCAGCAGCTCAAAGGGTTTATGGAGCGTAACGCTTCATATTACGGTGAAAACGCCCAAACGCTCAAAACGTCCGATCCCCGGGTGGTCGCAGCCAACGTCAACGGCGCTGCCATGCTCTACAACCCCAATGAGGCTGATAATGCGTTTGATACCCGGGTTAAGATGGCTTTATCCGTCTATCCCCAGTTGGATCCCTCAAAACATCATCTGGTGATGATCTCTCAAAAAGGGGATGAGAAAAAAGACGTTAAACCGTTTTCCAAACCCGAGCTATACTCGTTTTCCACCAAATCCTACAGGGATTTCTTTGTCAGCCGCATCAACGGGGCTAAAAACCTTCCCATCCGTGCGGACAAGCTGGCTAACTTCCATCCGATCGCCATCGATCACGCCATCAAAGGCAAAATGCTTGAAGGTACCTTGAACGAGCATTTCCAGCACAAAGATCAGTATCTGTCCATGCACAATGCCTCTGAAAAACGTCTGCCTGCTGCTTCAAGGCAGACCATCAACCAGGATGAATTTATCAAATCCATTCAGGATGGAAATAGGGATTTCTCATCTTTAGATCTTAGAGCAATTAACTTTAAAGAGGTCGCATTAAGATTCAACCTTGATAAGTTAAACAACAGCTCATTCAAAGGCTTTGATTTTTCGAATGCTTCATTTTCAGGAAATAATCTTAATAGTGTCAATTTTTCAGGAATCACTGCAAAAGGAGCCGACTTCTCCAAATGCGATATTGCCGGTTCCAAATTCGATGGAGCCGATATCTCAGAGTCCAGTTTCAGAAACGCGTCAGCCAAAGTTGCTCCAGCCTCATTCAAAGCTGCAAACCTGAACAACTCAGACTTCAAGTACGCCCAGATCCCCGCATCTGATCTGCGGGACGCCAATCTGGTCAGGGCAAACTTTTACAAGTCCAACTTGAAAGAATCCATTACCGTTGGAGCCAAACTCAACGGGGCGGAATTCAACCAGGCCAATATGGAAAACGCCCATATGGATAAATCCCTTTCGTCCTATAAAGGGACCGCTTTTGTGGGGACCAACCTCAAGGGCACCGGACTTGAGGATAAACTGGGAACCGTCAAAGAGCAGCAGCCCGCTGCAAAGGCGATGTAACCCGGGTCTCAGAGGTTTGAGTTTCAAGCTGTTTTGCCGGATTGAAATGGCGGCGGGGGCTTTGTACCGCCGCCTGAATAGGGTCTCAGGTTTTTGCTGTGAAGTGATCGATACGGCTGTCGATCATTTCATTGTTTAAATCTGATGATTTTTGATTCGTGACTGCAGGAGAGATGGCAATCACGGCTGTTTTTATGCCCACACATTTAAATCTTTAGGTGTGCGGGCCTGGTTCTTTGATAATTTCTTCGCACAGCTCAGTTGTGGATCGACGGCATCATTGCCTTACGATCCCTGAGCGAACCCGCGCAGAGACTTTTCAAAGCTCGTTCCAAATCCTTGGGGATTTGTCGGCCCTTGGGCCTAACAGCTTTGAAGGCTCCGCTTGATCCGGGTTCGATCAGCGGGTGGTGTAAACGGTCAGGTGACATTTTTTTCATCAGGTCCCTGAAAGGTGATGAAGGGACCTGACAGAAAAAAATTGCCGGAGGGCGGTTTTGGGTTTTTTTCAGGGTTCAGCTTGACGTTGTTCCCGTCGTTTCCTGGCTTGTTATAGGCCGTTTAACACTTCATTGGGGGTCATCATGGCAGCGAAGAAAGTCAAAAAGAACGTATATCAGATTGTTACAGAGCGGGTTATCGAGAAAATGGAAGCGGGTGTGATCCCGTGGCGTAAACCGTGGGGAGGTTTGGGGCCTGCTAAAAATCTGGTGTCCAAAAAACCGTACAGGGGAATCAATACCTTTTTGCTGGGTTCAGCCGGTCATATATCCAACTACTGGTTGACCTTCAATCAGGTCAAGGATAAAGGCGGGACCATCAAAAAAGGCGCACAGTCGGAGATGGTTGTTTTCTGGAAAAAGCTGGATGCAAAAGAGGATCCGGATACCGCAGAAGAAGGGAACGCAGGGGAAAGCCTGGGCAGCAGGGCGATTCTGAGATATTACCGGGTATTTAACCTTGACGATGTGGAAGGGATTGTGGCGCCCGAAGAGCTGAAACCCCTTGATTTTGAGCCCCATGAAAAAGCGGAAGCGATTGTGGATGGCTATCGGGGAAAACCGGTTATCAAAGCAGACAGTAAGGCGGCTTACTACCCTGCTCCTGACGTTGTGGGCATGCCGCCTGAAAAGTTCTTTCACTCGGTTGAGGAGTATTATTCAACCCTGTTTCACGAGCTTGTCCATTCCACCGGTCATAAGAGACGGTTGGGCCGGGACGGGTTCAACGCGGGCGATTCTGTGATGTTTGGATCATCGTCTTACAGCAAAGAGGAGTTGATTGCAGAGATGGGAAACGCATTTTTGTGTGCGGAATCGGGGATAGAGGGCACGTTTGATAATTCTGTGGCCTATATTCAGTCATGGGTTAAGAAATTCAAGGATCATCCGAAAATGGTGGTTCAGGCTGCAGGCGCCGCACAAATGGCAGCCGATCATATCCTGGGACGCATCTCTGAAGAATGACCATTACAGCCGGGAGAAATCCCGGCTTTTTTTAAACATGCCAAGAGCATTTATTCACCATGGCCTATTCCGCGTGCCACTTCAAGGGTTGCGAGTTGATCGTTGTCGAAAACGCCAACAGTCCTGTGACCTTTTTTTTCGCCCAGGTGATCATAAACGAGCGAATCCGCATATTCGGCTGCCTTGAGGGGTATATGTTTGATAAGTATTTTTCCGTTATGGATTCAGCCATTTTTGATCATCTGATTTTATCTGCCAGTGGAACGATCACCGAAATCAACGAAAAGACGATCACGGTTTCGGTGGATCAGAGACGCTGTAAAACCATAAGCATCAGCGAGTTTATCAGGATGAATGCATTTTTGACAGCCTGAGTTTTCCGGCTGACTGGTTTCTTCATGGGGAGCTGTGCAGAAACCATGTCCGAGGCCTGCATGGACCAGCCGTCCATTGCAGTGCACTTAAAAACCAAAACAGTGATTCGGCGAAGTCGGATCTAAATATTCAACTCTTGAAAGGAGAGAAAGCATGTATCGCAATATGATTTTACTGATGGGTTTTTTGGGCGATGACCCCACGGTTAACACCACCTCAAACAACAACAAGGTCGCCAACGTCCGGCTGGCCACAAACGAGAAGTATAAAAGCAACGGTGAGGATGTCGTAAAGACCACCTGGCACAATCTGGTTTTCTGGAACAAGAAGGCGGAACTGGCCGAAAAGCATCTCAAAAAAGGGTCTCATATCGACATCACCGGCCGTATCCAGCAGAAGGAGTGGACGGATAAAAATGATGTTCAGCGCTACGACAAGGTTGTTGTGGTCGATAAGATCACTTTTTTAGACAGGCGGGATTCTGAAGCGGATCGCAGGCGGTTTGTCCGGCAGCCCCAGGGGGATGCAGCCCATATTGTCGATGATGATCCGTTTGTCCTGGATTCGAGCGATGAGTTTGTTGAAGATGACATCCCCATGTAATTAAAGAACGGACCGGTTCAGGCCGGTCCTTTCCTTTATTTTTGTAAAACCTCCCAGACGGAGCGACCTATGAGACACAGCCTTACTTTACTGATCGCTGTTATTCTTCCCATTTTGATAACGTCATCCTGCATGCAACAGATGAAGAGCTTTCAGAAATCCATGGACGGTTTTTCCGATTCAATGGTGGAAAATCAAAAAAAACGCGGCAAGCCTGCTGAAGTGCATCACCGGGCTTATCTGCTGACCCACGAAAAATGGTTGCCACCCTCCAAAGGAAACCCCGGAGAGTGGATCTGCAGCATCAGGCCACCGATTACTGAAGCTGAGTTTGACGAGAGGGAGATGAAGAAGCTTTTTCGGTACCAGGTGTTTATTCATGAGAATGAAAACCATCCGAACTGGGCTGAACACAATAAGGATGCGATCAGGATCAGACTCAGGCAGCTTGCCTGTCGTGCCGGCGCTGATGGGTATATCAAGGTGTCGGAATCAGATTCGGAGGTTGTCGGGATCGCCTGGGCCTATAAAGAAAACATGCAGTACTGAGTTAGTTCACATGTGATTCTTTTAACAATTCAATAACGCTTACCGTTATTACTCATTAGTGAAACCTTTAAAAAAGCATGAAATCGCTGCAATTCAGGGTGAAATAACGCCAACCCTGAATGAGGTCGCAGGCTAAAACAGGAGTTTTCGAGATAAGCCGTAGTACTTTCCCGCAAGCCCCGTTACTTAAGGGTTCTGGGCTGTTACAAGCGTAAGACCCTATTGGCTTAAGTGGAATATTAGGGATGCAGGCCAATAAAAATAAGGAAATTTGCTAGAAAAGCGCTTGACATGTAAGACCCAACTTAATACAAGTTGGGTATGGCACATTTTCACACAAAGATAAAAAAGGGAAGACCCTACCTTTACGTCCGGGAGATCGCGCGGGTCGATGGCAAACCCAAGGTTATTTCCCAGGTGTATATTGGCTCTCCGGAACGAGTCGCTTCTTTGGTGTCCGGCAAAGCAACCATAGAAGAGCAACTCAAGGTAGAATCCTTTGGTGCCTTATGGCTGGCTGAGCAGATGGATAAAGAATTTGATCTGGCCGGCATTATCGATAGCATCATTCCACGGAACAACCGGGAGAAGGGTCCGTCTATCGGTGAATACTTCTTATATGCCGTATTCAACCGCATGGTGGAAGCGGTCAGCAAGAACCGGCTGATCAGATGGTACAAGCAGACAGCCATCCAGCAGGTACGCCCGGTTGACATTGAAGAGTTGACCAGCAAGAAATATTGGGACAAATGGGACCGGGTCAGAGAGGATGATTTACAAAAGGTGGCCAAGTGCTTTTTCGAAAAGCTCTGGCAACTGGTCTCTCCCAAAGAAGAATGCCTGTTATTCGACACAACCAACTACTATACCTTCATGGACAGCACCACTTCTTCGGAGCTGGCACAAAGAGGTAAGAGCAAAGAGGGTCGCAGCAACTTGAGACAGATCGGACTGGGGCTGCTGGTGGAGCGAGGCAGCCGCCTGCCGCTTTATTACACCGTCTACCCGGGCAATCTTCATGACAGTCATCATTTCGAGCAGATCATGGATGAGATGTTCGCCGTGGCAACCGGAATCACGGATACTGACAAACCATTAACCGTTGTGGTCGACAAGGGCATGAACTCAGAAGACAACTTCACCTGGATTGACCAACATGAGCAGCTGCATTTCATCACCACCTATTCCCCCTACTTTGCCGAAGATCTGGCACAGATACCACTGAGCAGCTTTGAATACGTGGATACCAAAGCGAACCGAAGGCGGGTCGCAGAAGACAAGGATGACGACTGTATGCTGGCCCACCGGACTGAAAGGGAGTTCTGGGGAAAGAAACGAACCGTTGTGGTCACGTACAACCCTATAACAGCCAGGAAAAAGGGATATGTGCTGGACAACAAGCTTGCACAGCTGAAAAGCGAACTGCTGATCATGCGTGATAAAGTCAAGCAGGATTTGCCGAAATGGCGGGATCCTGCAGCTGTCGAAAAGCGGGTGGAAAGGCTGTGCAAACAACTCCACCTGCCCAAAGATGCGTACCAGCTATCATTTACCCCCACTGCGGCCGGATTGAGCTTGAGTATTCGGAAAAACGCAACTGCGGTTTCAAACAAACGTAACAGTTTCGGCAGGAACATCATCATTACCGACAACCATCACTGGTCCACCAGCGACATTATCGAGACCAGCCTGGACCGCTGGCAGATCGAAGAGCGATTCAGACAGAGCAAGGATGATGACCTGGTGGGGGTGCAACCTTTCAGGCACTGGACAGACAGCAAGATCCGCTGTCACCTGTTTACCTGTGTGGTGGCCATGACCTATCTCAGGCTATTGGAAATGAAACTGAAAAGCGCCGATATCAATCGCACAGCCGATGATGTGATGGATGACATGCGCCACCTGCATTCGGTATTGTCATTCAGTAACGGTCGCCGTCAGCCGCACCGCAGACTGGAAACACCGTCAGAGAACCAGGCGGAAATCCTGGCTGCGATGGGATATGAGACTGACCCGAGTGGGGTCTTACAGAAGGTTTCCCTTTAAACACGCGTAGTTATTGAATTGATGGACGAGTAGTGCCATTTATCTCCGAAACTCCTGTAAAAGATTCTGAAACATCGCTGTACCAGACTATTGACATTTCCGAAAAGGATTGGGGGTAAAATGATGGAGTAGATGACTTTCCATATTTTATTGGGTTTAGCGGAGATGGTTGCTACTAGATTGGATTTTCCCATTTTTTTTAAACTCCCCGAATTCCAAGTTTCAGTAAACCAATTAGTCGGTGGATTCCTAATCCGCAGCTCCAGGTTCGAGTCCTGGTGGGGACACCATACAATTTCAGTAAGTTACGAAGTTAACCGGCCGCAAAATTCCCCATTTTCAATCCCCAACAATCCCCAAAAAGTCCAATAATACCGTTGAAGCTTTTTTTCAATCACCAAAATAACGACAATTGCAGGTGCCAGTTTCTGCTGTGAGGCATTGGTATAAAAAGCTTTACGAAGCTCTTAAATCTTGCAGCATTGTTGGTTGGTTAGGTCAGCACTGAGGACTTTTAGTACGCTCGATTCAAATATCAATTTCGTCCATTTTCCGCTTCAGAAGCTATAGTTCCCGGATAAAGCGGTGACGGTTGGTTCCCTTATGCTTTAAGACAACATCCAGAAAACTGTCGACCATGGGACCTGCATTCCTGAGGTCCTTTTCTTCGTTCTCAGTCGATTTTCCGCACCTTCCCTAAAAAACAGGGAAGGTGTTCTGACCGTACAACCGAGATCAAATGAGGTGAATACCTGTGCGTATACCGGGTGGTAATTACCACTGAAACCGGTACCAACTTACCAGCTAAACCAGTTTTATCCTACCACTGATTCCAGTTACGCCCGACCATCAAAAATGTTTTTCCTTACATCAGCTTAACCGAAATGGAATCCATTAAAGGTCCATTGGGAATTGGGATCGAACAGGATTTGTATTTTGTGCAAAAGCGGTTGAGTGAGGTGAAGAAGTGAATTGATGGCAGGGTTATGCTCTGCCTATCTACCTTTTGTGATCTCACGGAAGACTAGAACAACTCCAAAAACTTCTCCTTTGTTGTCATTTTTGATTGGGGTAACCGCTATCGTCAATGGGTATTTCCTTTTCATCTTTTGATAAAGCTTCCATCATCAACCTCTCCAAATATTATAGTTGTCTAAATTTATAGGGGAATTCCTTGTTTTTTGAAATCTTAAGGACATCGAGGGAAGCACAATAAATTAAACGGACGGAATTATTGTCTATTTCAAGCCTGGAACTATTGTGAATAGGGAATTTAGAAGGAAATTACTTTTTCCACCCTACGGGATATTTATACAGTAACGGCTTTCCAGAACACATTGAAAAAATTTCCAATGGAATCAACTAGAGAATCTGTCTGATTCTTGACGTACCAACGTAATACCTGACGGTGGCAATACATGAAATAAAGATCTATGATCTGTTCATCAGATATATCCGGGTCAATTTCACCGAGTTTTCGGCCATGGATAATGGTTTCATTCAAAACAGCATATGCATCTTTTCTGACATAGGTTTTTTCAGCAATCCAGGCATGGATAGGGGCCGTGATATAAAGAGTTACCGCAAGTCCAGGATTGTTATCATAATGATCCAGAGTTACCCAGAAGATTTTTCTGAAAATTTCCCTGGTACTTTCCATTCCCTGAATATGCAATCTGGTTTTGTCAGCCAATGATTCTATTTTTTCATCCAGAATTGAAAAAAGAAGGTTTTCTTTGGAAGGATAATAGCGATACAATGTTGTCGTGCTCAAGCCGGATAATTTCCCTATTTCCCTCATACTGACTTGATGAAAGTCTTTTGTGGAAAATAGTTGCAAGACTATTGGATACAGTTTGTCTTTTTGCTTTTCCGGCAGATTTGCGTGGGGTTCTTTGTTTGTATTACTCATATTATTTACGGCAAAAAAGAGTTTCCTAAGAATTGATTAACAGTCCGAACAGTTCATATTGGAAAGAGCTTTCTGGTTTTGTTGCAAAAAATA
>JAHJRI010000191.1 GCA_018830885.1 bacterium
AAGGGTGTAATTAACTTTCTCCTGAATGATCTGCTGGATGAAGACAGCCGGTTCAAAAGGGTGATGAAGGACTACCTTGCCGCCGTGTACTATCCATGGGATAAATACCGTACCGACTGAAGCCATGTTTACAAGAGGTCCGGCAGTCAGGAAAGTATCACCAGCCTTAAGACCTGTGGCATCCTGGAGTGCGCCCATTCCAATCCAATTATTATGGCTTAGAGCACATCCTTTTGGTTTGGCCTCGGTCCCGGAGGTCCAGCAGATGGTGAAGATTTCATTGGCGTCAATTGAAATATCATCCAGTTTGCCGCTAACCTGCCCTTTGGACATTTTTCTGATCTCATCCAGTTTCAGGATGTGCTTCAAGGTCGGGTTACTCTTTTGTAGTTCCTTGGCCAATTTTATATGGTCAAACTTGTTAAACTCATCCAGGGTAATAAAAACTTTGGCCTGGGTTAAGTGGGCAATATGATCAAGCTCTGCTTTTCTCCAGAGAACCGGAGAAGGGGTAATAATGGCCCCTGTTCTGGCGATGGCAAAATAGAGCATTGCCAATTCCCATGAATTGGGGAGTTGAACCATTACAATATCATCCTTCCCGACACCCAAATCCAACAAAGCTTCAGCAGTTGCATCAATAGCTCGATCAAACTCTTTGTAGGTTAACCGTTCAGGGTCAAACCCATTTAAAGCCTTCCTGTTTGGCGGGTCGACAAAACATTCCTGATCGGGATTGGCCTGCACATGTCCTTTAAGATAGCTGATCAGGGTTTTTTCACCATAAATTCCCATATCAGTGAACTTTTTAATGTTTTCAGATGATGCTAAAATCATGGGGGTTCCTCCTCTAAATTGAGTTGTTTTGCCAGAGCGAATCGGGCTTGGATTGATGATATTAACAACGGGTGATTTTGCTTTAGTATAATGTAAAACGGTTCTGTTACCATTTTTGGACCTATGCCTGGCCGAAGATCAATGACGGACAGCAAAGCGAAACGCTCGACCGCCTGGGAAGTTATCCTCGTATGCTGATTGTACAGGCTCTGGGTGCCATTGAGGGCTTCGTCAACTTTGCCTGTATCTCAACCGGGATCCTGCAGATCCTTTCCCTCCGATTTCAGGCTACCATCTGGCGCAGTTATCAGAGTTGGCTGAAAACCGTCAGCTCGCCGGTTCCCAGTGAGGAAACAGTTCGACTGGTGATACAGCAGGAGTACTTCCACAATTTTCGCAAATTCAAGAATACCGCGATATATCGAATAATTATGGCCAGAAGAAGGCCCTCCTTTGGTCACCGGCTGCCGGGGGCAGCCTGATCATGAAAAACTATGCACTGTCGAGATATGAAGATAAGAATTTGCTTTTACTAAGTCAAGTCATTTTTAGAACACCGGTGTGTTTTATCTGCCTGTAGAATGACTTGATGACCTGGTTTTGTTTGTGCCAGATCCGCATTGCTGAACTGGTCCATCTTATATCATAACGAAGCCAATTGGTCGAGAAAAGTATTCATGAAGTAAGCCAACTCTCCATCATTGCCATTGCAAACCAACTGATAAAAGCTCGCTTAAACATCGGAACGTTGCCTGAGAGATTGCTGTTTCGGGGAATCGGTCCAGAGTTCTGAACGAACTCATTCCATCAGAAATTCTGAACCGATTCGAATTGGGTTGGAGGTTTAACGGAGGCAGGAAATTACTTTGATTTGTTCTTCCGATTCTTGCCGTTCGACAACGACAAAACAGCCTCCCTCAATTTCGGCAGGTCTTTCTATTTGTAGATCAGGGTGGTCTTGATATCGGAATGACCGAGTAAATCCCGGATGTGGCTGATGTCCAAATGTTTCTTGTTCAAACAGGGCGAAATTAATATTTGAATCGAGCGGAATAAAAGTCCTCAGTGCTGACTTTTTCCTCGGGCAGAAACCAAGATTTCACAACGGCAGCAAAGCATTTATTCACAGCGCTTCACCGCAGAAACTGGCACCTGCAATTGTCGTTATATTGTTGATTGCAGAAAAGCTTCAACGTAATGATTGACGATTTGTGGATTGTTGTGGATTGAAAATGGGGGTGTTTCGGGGTACGTAAAGAGGGTAACTATCTGAAATAGAATGGCGTCCCCACCAAGACTCGAACTTGGAGCTGAGGATTAGGAATCCTACGAGATGACACTCTAAATACTTTGTTATAATGGATGATTTGTGTCTAGTGCTGAAAATTATTGTGGATTGGGTGTGGATTGACGGAAACCTTTATTTTGGCAAATCCCTATAATAGATTGATCTAACTTGCCATTATAGGGCGATTTCCGCAACCTGAAGGTCGACTTAATTTCCTGAAAGTCAAAACCTTTGTTCACCAAAATGAAGCGATAGCAGTAGAACCTTTTATTCGTAATGGGTCCACATTCTCAAAACTTTAACCGTTTTCTGCTCTTTGAGAATCTGATAGACAATTCTATGCTGAATGTTGATCCTTCTCGAATAAGCTCCTACCAAATCACCGACAAGTTTTTCGTATGGAGGTGGATTTTGATACGGATTCGCTTTGATTGTATCAAGCAAAGAGCGAGCTTTTTCCTTTAGTCCGGATGAAGCAAGCTTTTTTGCATCTTTCTGAGCATGTTTTGTGAAGACAATTTTCCAGGTCACCAGTCTAACTCCTTGGAACAATCTTCAACCGGTGTATTCATTCCCTCCTTGATTGTCTCTCGCATATTCGGAATGGAGAGTAAATACAGGGTTTCCTGTATTGCATTCCAATCTTCTTCAGATATCAGGACGCCGTTTGATCTCTTTCCAGTTATTATGGTGGGTTGATGAGAATCTGCGAC
>JAHJRI010000192.1 GCA_018830885.1 bacterium
GGCCGGCGGGATGACTGTGCGGAGGCCGGGTGTATGCCCCCCGGGAATGAATCGTGCGTGCCGACGGGCTTCCGCTTCATAGCTGTTGACCGGAAATACCTCGTTGCTCCGTCCACCGGGATGCCCGACATGATAGGTGCAGCCGCCCACTGTCAGACCCGTCCAGGTGTCAAACAGGTCGATCACCAGCGGGGTGTGCACGCCGATTGTCGGATGCAGGCAGGCCGGGGGCTGCCAGGCCCGGTACCGGACACCGGCTACATAGACCCCTGCCACAGGGGTCGGCTGCAGCGGCAGGCGTCTGCGGTTACAGGTGATGATATAGCGATCATCGGTGATGCCGGACACTTTCACCTGCAGGCGCTCCAATGATGAGTCCACATAACGCGCCGTTCCACCGCCGCCGGGCTCCTCACCCAGTACATGCCACGGTTCCAGCGCCTGTCGCAGCTCGATTTCGATACCCAGATAGGTCACTTTCCCGTAAATGGGAAACCGAAACTCGACGTGGGGGTGAAAGAAATCCGCAGAGACAGGGTAGCCGGCCTGATTGAGCTGTTGCAGCACATCGCTGAAATCATCGAAAATCGGCTGGGGCAGCATGAACCGGTCATGGAGTCTTGTTCCCCAGCGAACCAGATCCTGGCGGTAGGGCGTTTTCCAGAACCAGGCCACGAAAATCCGCATCAGCAATTGCTGGGCGAGACTCATGCGGGCATGGGGCGGCATCTCAAAGGCCCTGAACTCCAGCAGACCCAGTCTTCCCGAGGCGCTGTCCGGCGAGAAGAGCTTGTCAATGCAGAATTCCGCCCGATGGGTGTTTCCGCTGACATCGACCAGCAGGTTGCGGAAAAGGCGGTCGACCAGCCAGGGCGGGCAGGGATTTTCCGGAGCCATCTGCCGCTCCATTTCGGCAAAGGCGATCTCAAGTTCATAAAGACTGTCGTGCCGGGCTTCGTCGATTCGTGGCTGCTGGCTGGTGGGTCCGATAAAGAGCCCGGAAAACAGAAAGGAGAGGGACGGATGGTTGTTCCAGAAGGTGATAAAACTGCGTAACAGGTCCGGTCGGCGCAGAAAGGGGCTTTCGGCCGGAGTGGCCCCGCCGATGGTGATATGATTGCCACCCCCGGTGCCGGTATGACGGCCGTCCAGCATAAATTTTTCCGTGCCGAGACGGGTTTCACGGGCCATCTCATAAAGCGAGGTGGTGACATCCACCATTTCCCGCCAACTTTGCAGCGGCTGGATATTGACCTCGATCACACCCGGATCCGGTGTGATCTTGAGATTGTTGAGACGGGGGTCAAAGGGGGGGGTGTACCCTTCAATGATCACCGGCATCCGGGTCTGTTGTGCGGCTGTCTCGACGACGGTCACCAGTTCCAGGTATCCTTCCAGCGAGGTGATCGGGGGCATGAATACATAGAGACGGCCATCCCGGGGCTGAACGCACAAGGCTGTGCGGATCAGCCAGGCGGCGCTCTCATTGGCCATCGGCTGTGGATCGTCAAAAGGTTTGGGCTGGGTGCGGATCCCCTCTCCCACCCGGCCCTCGGGAAAACCCTGCAGGCTCATCTGGTCCGTGCGCAGTTCCGGGAGGGGACCCCGATCCGCGAGGGGATCCAGGGGATAATCCCAGGGAAGGTCTTCCTTGGAAACCCAGGGCAGTGAATCCAGGGGCAGGCGCAGACCGGCGGGTGAGTCGCCGGGCAGCAGAAACAGCTTTCCTCCCCGGACTGGCCAGGGACCGCTCTTCCAGGAGCCGTACTGCAGGGGCAGCGTGTAGCTGACCACGGCTCCCAGGCCCCGCTCAAAGGTTTTCACCAGGCGGGCCCGGGCTTCCGGGTCTTCCAGTTTCGGGTCGCCGGGATCCACGTTCACCGGCAGGTTCCTTTCCTGAAGCAGGTAGTACAGGGTATCCTCATAGCCTTCCCGGATAAACTTGCGGCTCACGGACAGAATATCGGCCAGGGTCTCGATCAACCGTTTGGCTTCGGCGGTTCCGAACCCATAATCCCTGGACGTATCGGCGATCCACTGGTCGTCGCTCCAGACCGGTTTCCCATCCCTGCGCCAGTAACAGCCCAGGGCCCAGCGGGGCAGCGACTCTCCGGGATACCATTTTCCCTGGCCGTAATGGAGCAGTCCACCAGGGGCCCACTTTTGACGCAATCGCTTCATCAGGGTTTCAGACAGCGCCCGTTTCTCCTCTCCCAGGGCGCCCGTGTTCCACTGGTCACCATCCATATCGTCGATGGAAACAAAGGTCGGCTCACCACCCATGGTGAGATGGATATCCGCCGCTTCCAGTTCGCGGTCGACCTGATCCCCCAGCCCGACGATCGCCTGCCAGACCGGTTCCGGGTAAGGTTTGGTGGAACGGGGGGCTTCCAGGATGCGTGTCACACTCATGTGATGGCTGAATTCCACCTCGCATTTTTCCAGGGATCCGGAAACCGGGGCCGCACTCTGGGGTTCAGGGGAGCAGGCCAGGGGAATGTGGCCTTCGCCGGCAAAAAGCCCGGAGGTCGGATCCATACCCACCCATCCGGCTCCGGGAAGGTAGACTTCCGTCCAGGCATGCAGATCGGTAAAATCCGCTTCCGGTCCGGAGGGACCGTCCAGCGACTTGACATCGGTTTTCAGCTGAATCAGGTAACCGGAGACAAAGCGGGAGGCCAGACCCAGATGACGCAGGATATTGACCAGCAGCCAGGCCGAATCCCGGCAGGAACCGCTTCCCAGGGTCAAGGTGTCTTCACAGCTTTGGACATTGGGTTCCATGCGGATCAGGTAACGAATCGTCCGACTCAACAGCTGGTTCAGGTCAACCAGAAAATCGTTGGTTTGTCTGGGACTGCGGTCGATGGTTGCCAGAAAGGCGGCCAGTTTCTCCCCGGGGGTCTCCCTGGCCAGATAGGGTGCCAGATCCGTTTTGAGTTCCGCATCGTATTGAAAGGGAAACGTCTCGGCATCCGATTCCAGGAAGAAATCGAAGGGATTGATGATGATCATCTCAGCTACCAGGTCCACCTCCACCTCAAACTCGGTGGTCTTCTCGGGAAATACCAGGCGACCCAGGTAGTTGCTGAATGGATCCTGCTGCCAGTTGATAAAGTGCTCCTCTGGCGTCACTGTCATGGAGTAGCTGAGTATCGGTGTCCGACAGTGGGGCGCAGGTCTGAGCCGCACGATCTGGGGAAAGAGATTGATGGCTCGATCATACCGGTACGACGTTTTGTGATTCAGTTTGACATGGATTCCCACGGGTTATCCTTATATGGGTGAAGGTCGATACTCCTGCCTTCTGGAGCGGGGCATCTCCCTTTGATTGCTTTCAGGGCCTACTGGTACTGTTGCTGGTTACCAGCAGTCCCGGCGGGTGGTTTCATGTTGAAGAAGGTCACGCCAATCGCCGTGTCTACCTGGTTCAGCCGAACCTGGACGTTGTCCAGGTACTCATGCATGCCGGAATTCATCACCTCTTCGATATCGGAATACTCAAGATCCGCTTCCAGACGGCCCAGATATTTTTCAGCAGCGTTGTGGGTCGATTTCTCCGGGGAACCGGTGATGGCGTGAAGATAGCTTTTGACCTTCGAAATACAGTGACGCATGGAACGGGGGAACTGTAGATTAAAAATCAGGAATTCTGCCACCTTGCGGGGAGTGATCAAATGATACTCTTTGCGAAACATTTCAAAGGCGCTGGCGGATTTGAGCACGGCCGTCCACTGAATATTGTCGATGGGGGTATTCACCAGGTCCGCCTGGGGCAGCAGCATAAAGTATTTGACATCCAGGATGCGGGAGGTTTTATCCGCCCGCTCGATCATGGTTCCGATCTGGCCGAAATTCCAGGCCTCCCCGTGACTCATGGTGCAGTTCATCAGGCCGTTGAACATCAGGCTGCGCATCTGGATGATCTTGAAAAAACGGTGGGGATCCTCCAGGACAAAAGAGCGACTGCTGTTGTCGGCCAGTTCCAGGTAGGCATTATTGAGATGCTCCCACATTTCCGATGAGATGATTTCACGAATGGAACGGGCGTTTTCCCGGGCGCCGGCCAGGCAGGAGAGAATGGAATTGGGGTATTCCCTGTCGAAGGTGAGAAAGTTGATCACCGATTCCTGGTCGTAAGTGGGATTGTTTTTTTCAAACTGTTGCTGATCGCCGGTGATCATGACCAGCGGCTCCCAGTGTTTCCCCTTTTCTGAGGGCATGTCCAGCAACAGGTTGAGATTGACACTGATGAAACGGGCCACGTTTTCAGCCCGTTCGATGTAACGGCACATCCAGTAGATTGAGTTTGCCACACGGCTCAACATGACCCGTTCTCCTTTATTGGTGTTCTAAAATGTGAATCTCAATGTCGTTAACTTAAAAGGCTTTTCTCAATTGTCAGCGCACCATAGGGGTGCCATTTCAAGAACCTGGGAAGCCATGGATGGCTTCCCGGAGCTCCAGGATGGATTTATGCGTTTCTTGAAATGACATCCCTATGGTGCAGAACAGTCTTAAGTTAACGACATTGATGTGAATCTGAAAGTGCTTCCTCTCTCATGGTTTAAATTACCCAGGTATCCTTGCTTCCGCCGCCCTGGGAGGAGTTGACCACCAGGGACCCCCGGGTCAGGGCCACGCGGGTCAGTCCACCGGGTTGTACATACAGCTCTTTTCCGTAAAGGATATAGGGGCGCAGATCGACATGGCGGCCCTCAATAGCGTCACCGACAATGGTCGGCACCCGGGAGAGATTGATGGTGGGCTGGGCCATGTAATTGCGGGGCTCGGCCTTGATCTTCTCGGCAAACGAAGCCCTTTCCGCATCCGTGGCATGGGGGCCGATCAGCATACCGTAGCCGCCGGATTCATTGGCAGCCTTGACCACCAGTTGGTCCAGGTGCTCCAGCACGTATTGCCGGTCCTTGTCATCCCAGCAGATGTAGGTCGGTACGTTCGGCAGAATGGGATCCTCCCCCGTGTAATACTTGATGATCTGCGGTACATAGGCATAGATCACCTTGTCGTCTGCCACACCCGTTCCCGGGGCATTAGCCATGGCGATCCTGCCTGCCTTGTACACGTCGATCAGGCCCTTGACCCCCAGCAGGGAATCCGGTCGAAAGACAGCCGGATCGATAAAATCGTCATCAATCCGCCGGTAGAGAACATCCACCCGTTTCAGGCCCTTGGTGGTGAGCATGTGTACAAAGCCGTCGCTGACCACCAGATCCTGGCCCTCCACCAATTCCACCCCCATCTGCTGGGCGAGAAACGAGTGTTCGAAGTAAGCGCTGTTGAAGATCCCCGGGGTCAGCACGGCGATGGTCGGATCCTGGACACTCTCCGGGGCAAGATGGGCCAGCATTTCAATCAGTTTCGTTGGGTAGTCGTCCACCGCGCGCACATGGGACGCTTCAAATACCTGGGGGAACGTCCGCTTCAGAACCTGTCGGTTTTCCAGGACATAGGAGACACCGGAAGGGCAGCGCAGGTTGTCCTCCAGGACATAAAACTGACCATCCCGGTCCCGAACCAGGTCCGTACCCGTAACATGGCACCAGATACCCCGCGGCGGCGTGAACCCCTCGCACTCTTTGCGATAGGTGCGGCTGGAAAGAATCAGCTCCCGGGGAATGATGTTATCCTTGAGAATCTTCTTGTCGTTGTAGATATCCTGGATAAATTCATTGAGCGCGAAAATGCGCTGTTTCAGTCCATCTTCAATCTGCTGCCAGTCTTCCCGGGACACAATCCGGGGAATGATATCGAAGGGGAAGATCTTTTCCGTACCCTCGTCACGACCATACACATTGAAGGTGATCCCCATTTTCAGGAGCAGGGCTTCGGCGGCTTTCTGGCGCATGATGAGCCCCCCCGGGGACAGGGATTCGATCTTCTCTACAATCAGTTGCGCCCCCGGGCGGGGCTTGCCGATGGACTCGATCAGTTCATCATAATAGTAGCCGGGATCATAGTGCTTGAAAGTCTCAATCAAAATGTTTCCTCCACGAAATACTTGGGAATATAGTGATCCAACTGAAATTTATTTGAAATGCAAATGCGTGTAAAGTCCCTTGGTCGTCAATCCCGGGGTGCCTGGTTTCTCTCACCTCAGGAAACGATTCCGGGGGGTACAGGCGTTGGCCAAGATCAAAAAGGACAGCGGAAACCGGGTCTCTTCGAAACCAGCTGCAAAACCCCGTCAACCCCCATCACTTTACCCTCTACCCTACAGAAAAAAAGCCGTTTTATCAAGGGATTCCTATAATCAGTCACTCTTTATGCATGAAAAACACTCACCACAGAGACAGGGAGATCAGGAAGGAGATCAAGCTCAGCTGAGTCAATGTCGCCAACTTAAGCGACCGGTTCAGCGCCAACGGGTCGATTTTTCAAGAAACGCACGAGTCCATCCATGGAGCTCCTGGAAGCCATCCCTGGTGTCCAGGGTTCTTGAAAGACCAACCCTTTGATGCTGACCGAGTTCCAGTTCATCAAGGTGCCCCTTAATTGTTAAGGACCACTATTTCCCCCCATTGACCGTGTGGAAAAATGGCGTATGGGACAGTCGCATAATTTTTTAAAAGACCGGCATGCGTTGACAGCCGGGTTCCACCGACCCGCGCTCCTTTAGTCACATTGTTCCCCTGTATTTTGAGTGACATGACAGGCATTTTGATGCTTGACAAAACCGAATCCAATCCATTAGGAAAAAATACAGCGCCTTTTCATCGATTGCCGATGGCATGACCGGAATTTTCCACATTGAACGGAAAAGGCCAGCGGCGAGATGTGTCTTTAGAGGTGGCACTATTTCAGAAAAGCGATCCATCAGAATCAAACAACGTTCCCGGTAACCGGAAGATATGATGATGGCTGTTATGAGGTGAGCTGAATTTTTCAGGTTATTCGGATCCATACCAAGAATTACAGAACCTAATCCTGGGAGGACCCCCGATGAAAAAAACAGAAACCAATGTCACAGCGAGACGCTGTTTCCTGCCACCGGCCCTGTTCGTCGTCCTGACGGTGATCATGCTGGTTCTCTTTCCAATTCCAAAACTGCACGCCGCAACCCTGCCGCTTTTTGACGATTTCAACAGCGGCAAACTGGATCCCTTTAAATGGCTGGGAGGCGAAACCACTGTTCATTTCATTGAAAACGGTCAGGCCATTTTTGAACATGACGAAACCCTGCAGGGGGTCATGAATACCCTTTCTTTTGCATCCCCGGAAACCATTCAGTCAATCTCGACGGATGTCACCCTGAAGACGGTTGCCTGCACAGACTGCAGTGGCATCCGGGCCAGGATACTGGGTACGTTTTACAATGATGGGTCACCCGGAGCGCAGGTGGGCAGTCATGTGGGTGATGTTCTCGTAGCAGTCAACTTCATGATGAACACATCTGTCAATGTCGGCATTAACAAGTGCACCGACAGTTTCTGCTCGGCTGCAGGCCAGGTGGGTTTGACAGGTGCATACCTGGGAAATGCCACCGTCGGGGCTGCCCACAACCTGTCTGTCAGCTGGGATGGAGGCACCCGCTTCTCATTTCAACTGGACGGTGGGTCGCCAGTCGTACTGGATACGTCAGCAGACGCCCCGTATTATGGTCTCGCCAACAAAAATTTCAAGGACATCGGCACCAACTATGATATGGGATCCGGTTTTGTCGCAGTGGCTTTTGACAATGTGACGGTTAACGGCTCCCTGTATGACGATTTTGAAAGTAGCGTCCAGTTTGATCCAACCAGATGGCAGACCGACAATTTTGTCAGGCAGGTTCAGGACGGGAAACTCCTCTCCCGGATCTGGCAGAACAGCGCAGTCCCTCAGACGACCAGCAATCATACGATACTTCAATCTCCTGAAAGCATCCAGGCGATATCGGCAGATGTGACGATTGATGAGTATGATTCGGTCAGTGCCTCGGGTTTGAGAGCCCGTCTCTATGGGACATTCTACAATGACGGAACCCCGGGTGGCCAGCCTGGCAGCACCGTCGGTGAAGTCTGGTCCGAGATCTATATCCGGGATACCCTGGTGGAGGCCACAGTCGGAAAATTCGCCGGGCCGGTCTATTCACAATACCAGAGTTTAAGTGGCACGATTTCACTGGGCAGCGTGGCGCCTGGAACGACCCACAAGCTTTCGCTGGCCTGGGATGGCGCCCTGTTCCATTTTCAGCTGGATGACAACCCGCCCGCGACCTTCGATCCGGTCGCAGCAGGCAGCCCGGTGGCAGGCCCGGCCAACAGTCCGTTCAAGGGGATCGGGACGCGACTGGATGGGGTTATATACCCGGGCACGATTACTGCCACCTTCGATAATGTGCGGGTGGGACGGAACATTGCCCCGCCTATCTTCGGCAGCTGGAAATGGCCGATGGATGAGGTCAACAGCGTCACCGGGGCTCCCCTGATGACCTTCTACCCGGACGGGTACTACTTCACCTGGTTGAAGAACAGCCCGACGGAAGAGGGGTACTTCGGGTTCGGTACCTACAGCCACGACGGGCAGACCCTTGTCATCTCATCCCGGTTCGACCAGGAGGTCGCCCTGACCGGGGAGGGCGACCAGGGCATGGATTTTCCGCCCAACTCCCGCCTGAATGTCCCGGTTACGGGGGATGTTTTGACGTTCAAAATCGTGGATCCCCCTATGGATCTGGTGTTTAACAGGATCGTGGATGAGAACAATCCCATCGTCGGGACCTGGACCAACGATATTGCCCCCGCTGGAACCAACACCTCGGTTTCGGGAAAACTCAGCCTGACGTTTTTCGCCGACGGCTATTGGTTATGGTGGCTGAAACCATCGGCGCAGGAGATGGGGCATGTGGAATACGGAACCTATACCTGGGATGGGGCGAGCCTGAATTTTGATTTGCTGTACGACCAGGAGCTGAACCTCACCGGTCAAAACAACGGGGGCATGGACCCCGAGGACAGTCCAGTACCGCTGACCGTTTCCGGTAATATATTGACCATTGTAGCACCAGACGGGATCTCATACCCCTTTCTCCGGGTGGGGCCGGAGACGGAACTGACCAACACGGATCTGGGCGCTGATGTCGTCTCCCAGCCCACCGATCCGGTCACGGGCACGCAGCCGGTGTCCCTGACCTTCAGTAATGTAACCCAGGGAGGCACCACCACCCTGACCACCAGTGAGGCCGGCGATCCGCCCCCGGCGGGTTTCATGTTGGGGGACCCCCCGCTCTACTACGAGATTGACACCACGGCTGTTTTCGATGGACCGGTCGAGGTGTGTATTGACTACAGTGGCGTCACTTTCGGAGATGAGTCCCAGCTGGCCCTGAACCATTTTGAAAACGAGGCCTGGGTCAACGTGACCACATCGCTGGACATGAACGCCGATATCATCTGTGGTCTGGTGAGTTCGTTTTCACCCTTTGCGATTTTTCAAGCGGCCAGTGCGCAGACAGTGGTCATCAACATAGACCCCAAAGACTGCAGAAATGAGATGCTGGTCAGCAGAAACCCGCACCGTGGGCACCTGTCCCTGCCGGTGGCCATCATGGGTTCGGACAGCCTGGATGTGGCCGATATTGATCCCGAGACACTCCGGCTGGCTGGGGTTGAACCGGAGCGTCATCACAAAAAAGGCGATGTCAAAGTGACCATCAAGGACATCCGTACCCGGTCTCTGGTCACCAGAACCCGGAAAAAGGGCAAATCCGTTGATCGTTGTAAAGTCGACAAAAAGGACAGGATTCGGGATATGCAGGTCCGGTTTGATGTCAACGATCTGGTCGTCGCCCTGGAGTCGGAACTGGGACGTGAGCTGGAACATGGGGAAACTCTCCAGCTGCAGTTAACCGGGGAGTTGTTCGACGGCACCGGTTTTACCGGCCAGGACCAGGTACTGATCAAAAAAGCAGGAAAAGAGAGGCACCGCAAATAAGCATTTCAGATGACATCTCTGGTCAGGAAGAGAATCCTTAACCCATTCTCTTCCTGATCATTTCCGGGATTTCTTCTTTTTCTTTTTTGAGCCCAGGTACCCTTCTTTTTTCCAGGCAAGCAGGCCCCCCTTCAGGATATTGACATCGGTGAAACCGGCCTTTCTCAGTTTTACAGCAGCTCCGTATGCTCTGCCCCCGGAGTGACAGACAAGGATCACCTTCTTTTCCGTACCAATCTGCTTCAATTCGTCCATTTTTTTTGATAGCTGATACAGGGGAACAAACTTCGATCCTTTGATTTTAGGTCCATTTTCCACTTCCCTGGATGACCGAATATCCAGAAACAGGCTTTGTCGCAGCACTTTATTGGCATCGGGAGGGGAGATCATTTTGACCTTGTATATTTTGGCAAGGAGTCGACTCTTGAACAGCAGCAGAATTGCCAGAACGCCTACAATAAAGACGGCATACTGTTGCAGAAACGGGAGAATGGATTGTTGCAGAATGTGGGTGATTTCCATGATACGGTGTCCGAAATAATGGGTAAAAAGCAGATATCGATAAAAATTGAGTTTCTCACTAAGGATATCATTCAAGCAATAAAAGAGTCCTCAATCAGGGAATATTTTTTTTTGAGAACCACCGACCCCCATGGGTTCAGTGAGGGTACCGATCTTTCAGGGGGTTGCATGAGGATGACGCATTCAGGAAATGGTTACCCCACAGACAACCGTTTCCGGTCACCCTGGATGTCAATCGTCGTTTTGCAGTAGGTCAGTTTGCTGATGATTTTTCCATTCTGGAATGTCATGACATCAACGCCCCGCCGTACTTCCGGTTTTCCTTCAAACCCTTTTTCGGTCGACGGCCAGTCGAGCCGCCATTGATAGAGCACTTTCTGCAGCTCGACATCAATAAAGGTGTCTTCCTCCGAGAACCGGAAGCCGCCGTTGTTTTTAAACCAGGGCTCCCAGGCCTTAAACAGTGGGGTCTTGCCCTTGACCTGACCGCCCGTCCAGTTGTCGAACAGAATGTTATCATCAAACAGGGCAATCACGCCCTCCAGATTATAGTCGGCCCAGGCCTGATTCCACACGTTCAGTGCATTCTTGATCTCATCCCTTGTCAGTTTCATACGTCACCATCCGGTTGGGGGTTGATTATTCAGTTTCTCTTCATTTTGTATGAAAAACACTCGCCACAGAGACACGGAGATCATGAAGGAAAACAAGCTCAGCTGAGTGACTGTCATAGAGCTGTTTCAATTGCTTGGAGCAGTTTCTTAGATGATCTTGACGAAGCGAAGCGTCCGAGACCCCAACTGTTTGAGCAAAGCAAGTCCTGGATCATCTTGAAACGAATCCGCAATTGAAAGGGCTTTATGACAGGCACGGGAAGGCATCGCTATTTTTCATCCTTCGTTGTACCTCCGGCATCTGATCTGCCGGCTATTTAAAAACAACCTGCAACTGAAACATACAGTAAAACCGTTGGCCGGGCTAGTGGGAATTTTTTCTGACCGTCATCGGCCGGACTTGGATTGAAACCCCCGCTGTGGGAAGGGTACTGGGCCGGTATCGGTGAAACGGACAAAATCTGCCCTTGACCTGGGAAATCCAATTTCATATGATCAATGCGCTGCAACGGAATCAACCCCCGGGAAAACGCACCGCATCTGCCTGCTCTGATCCTGGCTGACCAGAATGGTTGTTCTCAAAAACGTTCAAGGAGTTCCAATGACTGAAGTGTCCATGTTCATCCCCTGCACGGCAGATCTTCTGATGCCGGAAATCGGGGAAGCCGTTTACCACCTGTTGCGAATTCTGGGAAAAACGCCGGTCTATCACGAAGAACAGACCTGCTGCGGACAGCCCGCGATTTCCGCAGGATACCGGCAACCGGCCCGGGAAGCGGCCAAACACTTTATATCGGTGTTTGAAAAGGATGCGGTCATTGTCTGTCCCTCGGGCTCCTGTATCTATACGCTCAGATATGACTATCCCCGGCTGCTGCAGGATGAGCCGGAGTGGCTGGAACGGGCGGCGTCGGTTGCGGCCAGAACCTATGAGCTTTCCCAGTACGTGGTCGATATTCTGAAGGTGACGGATATCGGCTCCCAATTCGAGGGGAAAGCCGCTTTTCATGAATCGTGTAAGAACCTGAGGGGACTGGGTATCTCGGAACAACCGAAACAGATGATACAGGGGGTCAGGGGTACAGAACTGGTGCCCCTGAACAGTGCCGAAGTCTGTTGCGGCTTCGGGGGAGAGTTCTCCTTCAATTTTCCCAACATATCCGAAGCCATGGTCAAGGCAAAAACCAGAAATTTCATCGACAGCGGTGCGGATGTCCTGATTATCAGCGAACCCGGCTGTCTGTTGAATATTGCCGGTTACCTGAAACGTCACCATCCGGACCGGAAAGCGGTTCATCTGGCCAATTTTCTGGTCGACAGTCAACAGGGAGGCCCCGCATGAAAATCCGAACGGAACAATTTCTGGAAATTGCCAACACCGAGATTAACAATCCCCAGTCACAGGCCTTTCTGAGTCTGCTGCCGCTGGCCCTGAACGTGATGCGGAAGCAGGCCATGGCTTCCTTTGCCGATCCTGTCGCAGGATCGGATTACGGTGCGGTGATCCGGTCCGAAGCCGTTGCCCGGCTGCCGGAACTGCTAACGGCATTTGAAAAAAATGCCACGGCCAACGGTGTCAGGATCATCTGGGCCAGGGATGCCGAAGAGGCCAATGGGGCGATCCTGAAAATCGCCCGGGACAACCACATCAAGTACGCGACCAAAGGCAAGTCCATGATCACGGAAGAACTGGGCACCAACGACCTGCTCATAAAAAACGGGATCGATATCTTTGAATCCGACCTGGGGGAATTGATCGTCCAGCTTCTGGAACGACCCCCCTTTCATATTGTCGGTCCTGCGATCAACGTGCCGGTTGAGGAGATCCGGGATATTTTCCTGGAAAAAGGGGTGCTGACGGAACCGACCCTGGATCCGGTGGCACTGGGGCAGGCGGCCCGTGGATTTTTAAGGGAGAAGTTTCACCACCTGGAGATGGGGATCACGGGGGTCAATATGGTCGTGGCAGAGACCGGAACGATCATCAACGTGGAAAATGAGGGGAACATTCGGTTCAATAAATCCTGCCCCAGGATCCAGGTCTCGGTGATGAGTATCGAAAAAGTGGTCCCCACCATGGAAGATGCCTTATACATGCTGCGTCTCCTGACCCGCAACTGCACCGGTCAGAAAATGGGGGCTTACATCACGTTTGATACCGGCCCCAAAAAAACGGATGAAATAGACGGTCCCGAGGAACTCTACCTGGTGATCGTGGAC
>JAHJRI010000193.1 GCA_018830885.1 bacterium
TCAGCCGGGATACCTACCCCCTGATCCTTCACCGCGATCTCTATCCCGGGTTGATCAAGGTCATCTATCCGGCAGACTGTTTTTTCAACGATGATTTCTATTTTTTTGTCGTGCGGTGAAAATTCAATCGCATTTGCCAGCAGGTTTCTCAGGACCTGCCCCATCTTGAAGGGATCACAGCAAGCGGTCATGTCTTCCCCGTCAAACGCCATGTCCAACTGGATGTTCTTATCCTGCAATAACTGGCCGAATTCAGTGACGACCTCCTCAATGGCTTCTTTAATCCGGCACTGCTCGGTTCTGAAATCCATTTTTCCGGACTCCATCTTGGAAAGATCCAGAAGGTCATTGAGCAGGAACATCAGCCGCCTGGCTGCGGTTCGGGTCTGGGTGAAGTAGTGCAGCAGTTTTTCTCTGGGTCGGTCGATCTTTTCGATACCATATCTGGAATAGCTCAGAATCTGATGCATGGGGTTTCTCAACTCGTGGGAAATGTTGGCCAGAAACTCACTCTTCATCAGGTTCGCCGCCTCGGCCGCCTCTTTGGCCCTGCTGATCTCGGCAGTCCGTTGGGCCACTTTTAGTTCCAGCTCGTGGCGGGCCTGACGCAGCTTCTTTTCCGTTTCTTTTCTCTCCGTCAGGTCCACAAAGCAGGTCCTGATACCGACCCAGGTGTCTCCTTCGTATATCAGGGAGGGGTAGATTTCACCCCAGATCTTCCGGCCGTCCTTTCGCAGCAGGTTCAATTCCAGCGGTTTTGGCACTTCCCCCATTCTCAGAGCGGACACCCGTTCGATAATGGCACTCCGGTACTCTTCCGGAATCATATCGTTGGCATTGACACCCGCCTCCAGGTCTGCCCGGGTGTAGCCAAACATCTGCAGGGCCTTGAAATTGGCATAGAGAAAATTCAGGTTAAAATCATACTCTCCAATGGCAATGGGCAGAAAATCAGCCAGGTCCCTGAATCGGTGTTCACTCTCTATTAGCTGGGTTTCCGTTTCAAGACGGGTCTCCATCTCATTTTTCAATTGGGTCCCGTACGCGGCTACCGCTGTATATGCCTTGGCGAACCGGACAGAAAGCAGGTAGGACTGGGTCAGGATCAGGGCAAACATCCCGAAATGGCTCAGGTACTGCGTATGGATGATGCCATTGGCCAGCAGCGTATCGTTGGTCAGGGTCAGCAAAATGACCAACAGCCCTGCTGCCGTCAGGATGGACCCTTCAGTGCCCCTGCGGTATCCTGTGCCCATTGCATAGATCAGGTAGCCGGTGAAGATGAGGAGGCCGATCTGATTGGGAATGAACAGGTGGGAATAGATAATAACCGGTGTGACGAGGACTATCACCGTATTGACAAGTGCCAGCCCCTGTATCGACCGGACCCACCAGATCGAGAGCTGATCGGGAAAGCTGGATCTGAGAAACATGGCCAGGGCCGGCATGGACAGATAAAGGCTCAGCATATCCAGTTTATATGCGATCGACCAGTTGAAGAGGAGATTAAACCCGATCCGCTCCCCGGTCAGGACCGTCCGTATGGCGATGATCAGGCAGAAAACGGCGAAAAGCAGGGTCGACGGGTCCTCCCCTCGCCGGCGATACAGCATCAGATGGTAAAGCGCTAAAATGACCAGGAGTCCAAACACAAAAAGATCGAGATACCCCCGGCAGCGACCCCTTTCTGCAATCGTTTCAGCATCTCCCAGTTCAATAGCAACCACCGGCCCCCCTGACGGCAGACTGAAATTGGCAATCTGGAGGGTGAGCCGGATCGGGTTGCTGTCGGGCGAGAAATAGACTGTTCTGTTGGCAAACCCCGGGGTGTATTGTGCGGGGTCGCTGGAAACGACACCGACATCCGCCACCCGTTTTTCATTGATGTAAAGCCGGTAGGCGGTATGGATATCCCTGATGCGGATCCCGATGACGGTGTCTTTTTCAGGGAAATCGATAACGAGGGTGCAGGTTGCGTAGCCCATCGCCGGCGGGTGGCTGCCGTTCAACGTTGCATGGTTCCAGTCCCCGGGCAGACGGATCCAGTTGGGGTCCCCCTGTGCGGACATTGTTTCTGCTTCCTGTGGAGAGAGCAGTTGCTTCCAGTAAAACCGCCACTCCCCGGTCAACGGGACAATACCTGCCTGTTTAAAATCCCAATCGCTTAAGTCCAGGTGTCCCCTGCTGATGCTCGGGGGTTGGTTTGAAGAGGGTCTCCGCTCCGAGGAACAGAGGGCTGCGCTCATAACACCCGATAACAGGATGATCCCGATCAGCAGAATAATTCGGTATCGGACAGATTCCATAGTGACAGATACGCTTGTTAACCAACTCTATGTTTAACCACAGGACAATCAACGTCTTATTGATGTTGTTTGATAATTGGTACACTGTTTTACGGATCTGTGCAACTTTATGCAGGAAAATGGCTGCACCAAAAACATGTGGGGTTATGATCATAACCGCTTCAAGAGGTTATTTATTCA
>JAHJRI010000194.1 GCA_018830885.1 bacterium
GGCCAGCGCTGGCTCTCATAATAGGCCCCCGGATGAACCCCGACCAGCGGTTTTGAGCCAAGACCGCTGCGGTTGAGCCATTCCCGCGCCCAATTTTTCTCATCGGCGGACAAAAATATTTCAGGCTTTTCATCTCCGGTCTCAATTTTAAGCGGCTTGAGAATTCCTAGCGTCATCGCAATAAAATGCTGATCTTCAGTTATTGCAGGCGTCTCAAGGTTAAAAAATACCTCTCTGCCATAGGCGCCGTAACCGATTCTGGCAGGGGCCCCGCTAAAAAAAACGATCAGCGCCGTCAGCAGTTCATAATCGGTGTAAGGATCAACTGCAAGATCAAAGCGGAGTTCTTTTAAATGCCTTATCAGACCCAACTTTTCATGGAACCGGCACCGTTTATCATATACGACAATCCGGTCGACATAGGGGTTGTGCTTCAAAATATCCTTATTCGATGGACTGGCCAATACGGTCAACTCGGACCGGGGGTAGGCCTGCTTCAGTGCTCTGATTGCCGGGGTGGAAAGAACCATATCGCCGATGCGGTCGATTCTCACAAACAGAATCTTTGAGATGTGCGCATCGACTTTAACTAAACGTTTATCCAAAATAAAAACGGAAAACAGATATAAGAGAAGTTTTCTGGTCGTCAGATAAGCGATTTTAATAATCCGCTTCATACCTTTTTACGATTCACCTCTTGGGGACCGCAACCACTTCAATGGCATCAAATATTTGCATCCCGGCGAGATAATACGGAATGGTCGAAATCCAATTAACAATTTTTTTAGCTGGTTCAATAATACCGTAGTCGGGCGCCAGACTTAAACAGCTAAATCCTGTCGCCGCCAAATACCGTTTGAGGGTAACCGGCGAGAAATGATAAAGATGGATTTCCTTTTCGCCTATGGTAAACAGCTTCAGACTTCGTCCCCTAATAATCCGATAGACTATCTGAAAAACCAGATTGTTGACGTTGGGCACAGCCAGCACAAACAGCCCATCCGGCTTCAATATCCGCTGAATCTCTGAAAGATATTTTTTCGGGTCGTCAACATGTTCCAGCACATGCCACATCGTCACGACATCAAAATAGTTCTCCTTAAAATGGGCCGACAGAAGATCACCGCAGAAAATATCCGTATTCAGCGCTTCCGAGGCATACCTTGCGGCAAACGCTGATATCTCAGTTCCGCTCACTTGCCACCCCTTTTTCTGCGCCAGACCTAAAAAAGCGCCTTCCCCGCAACCGACATCCAGCAGATAGCCGCTGCTTTTAAACTTTGCAACTTTTTTTAGTCTTTTCCGCCACATCCCCTGGCGCCTGGCTTTTTGCCTGCTGATCCATTCGTCATAATACCCGTTGTCATAATGAGTTTCCAGTTCGACATGCGGCGGGTGAGGCCAGACAAACACCAACGAACAGTTTTTGCATTTTAATACGTTATAAGGCTGCTGATCTTCTTCAACAACTTTAAATTGACGCTGATCGCACAGATTGCATTTAATCTGAGGCGTTAACATCTTGGCCGCCTGCAAGAAGCTCATGATACACTTGTTCTGTCTGCTTGACGTTCTCTTCAATATTGAATTTTTTTTCCGCTCTGATCCGTGCCGCCTTACCAATATCGACTCGCAACTGTTTGTCTTTTCCCAGCTCTAGAAGCACATCGGCTAATGCTGGCGCGTTTGCCGGCGGTACGATAAATCCCGACACCTCATTTTCAATGGCTTCGGTGCAACCGCCGACATCCGTCGCCACCACCGGCCGGCCGGCGCCCATCGCTTCGATCAGCGCCCTGGGAACAGCTTCAAACAGCGATGGCAAAACAAAAATATCGGTTGTATTCAAAATGGGTACAATATTTTCCAAATGACCGGTGAAAATGACGTTATCCTCAATTCCGTTTGCAGCAGCCAGTTCCCGGCATTCTCTCTGATATAAGGGCTCCGTAATTTCACCGGCGATCAGGATCCGATAATTAGGGAGTAGCGATTTCAGCTTGACGCAAGCCTCAATCAAAAACTTTTGTCCTTTGAGGCGTTCAACCCTCGCGGCTACTGATATCAGCAATTCTTCATTGCCGATCCCGTATTGTCTCCTGATCGAACGATTCCCATTGTCGTTAAGAAATAAGGACAAGTCAATTCCATTATAAATCGTTACAAATTTATCATCCGTTTTAACCCACTGAAAACGTCGGCGCAGAACTTGCGCTACAAGAATAATTTTTGATGACAACTGATACAGCAGGCGATCATAGCGATCCCGGTTGGACGCCCGGATGTGCCAAATCATCGGAATCTTTTGCAGCCGCGCAACGATTCCCCCGTAAAAAGCATTTCGCGGGCCGTCGGTGTGGATTAAATCAATTCGCATTTTCTTACAAAACCGATACAATTCATAGAGGGCATCAAAAACCTGATCAAACCGCAAGGTCATGATCTTGGGGAAATTTAAAACTTGGGTGATATCGCTGAAGGTATTCACGCCCAGATGGGCTGCAGCCTCTGTCAACTCACCTTCGCATGGCGCCATAAGATATGGTGTATAACTTTCCCTGTCCAGGTATTCTAACAGCAGCAGCAGGCTTCTCTGACCGCCGCCCTGAAGCGATGGAAAAGAACTGATATAAAGGATATTCTTTTTTTCTTCCATTTCACCTCTGAATAGGCTTGCGAACCTTGAATGTAAGCGATTCAGATAATCCTTTAAAGAAAAAAAGAATATCCAGAAGACTATCTATTATTATGATCATACCCGATAGTACGGGATGCCTGTTATACTTATATCCCCCGAAAAGAAAACTCCCTCTGCATATTTTCTCTATATTCAACCCCGAACCGCGTATGAGCTTTTTCCATTCCTTCAATCCTATAACGGATATATGGCTATGTCCGTTATATACATCTTCGCCCGGTTTCTGATAACATTGCGGTGACCCTCCGGCAATATCCTTTTTCCCCGTTAATACCCTTTTCAATATTATCAGGATATTTGTAGCATTTGGAGTAGTTATCACCGCTACACCGCCGGGCACCAGCAGCGCTGATATCTTATTCAAACATTTTTCAGGTTCATCCATATGCTCTATGACATCTATGCACATCACAATGTCATAGCCTTTCCCATCTTCACAAAAACCCTCAATATCAGCCTTTTCAAAGAAAATATTTGACATACCCAGCATATGCGCGGTTTCTTCCGCCAAAGCGAGATCAATTTCCGATATATCAATCCCCTTAAGATGCAGTTTCTTTATCCGTATATCTTTCATAGAATCAAGAAGGCACAGATGATAACCCTCCCCGCAGCCAACATCCAGCACCTTTAAATCAGATTTTCCTGAATCCAATATTTCCTCAAGGCACATATTCAAGGAATTTTCAACTCTTTTCCAAGTCTCA
>JAHJRI010000195.1 GCA_018830885.1 bacterium
TTATAAACAGAATTTTTTTAGCGCAAACAGATCGAAAAATTGACGAACAGGGGGGAAATATTGGAGACTTTCTGAATTGAAGCTGACAGACTTAAAGCTCGTTGTATCTTGCCCGGATACCTTTATTAAATCTGCCAGCTGACCTGCTATTAATCTATTCAAAATTCGGGTCGGTTGGCAAGTGGTTTTGGATAGAATAAATGCCCCGAGAAAGAATAAAATTCTTCTACGATGAAGAGCGCAAGATAATCAAAGGCCGATTCTATGGATTCGGTAACACGAAAAACCCTCCCCAACGAACACTCTGCACTTTTGATCAGGCTTTTTTCCGGGATCCTGTTAATAAAAAAGGACTGAGAACCCCACAGTCACAGGAAAAATATCTAAACGATCAATGGGAGAAAGCATACCAGGAGTTATCCCGGGGGAAAACGAATACAGAAAGATTAAAAAAGGAAAATGAAAAACCGGAAACGATATACTGGCTGTTTGATCGATTTACAGAAAAGCTGATTAACCAGGTAAACCTGGACCAGCGGGATCACAATACTTTGGTCCATTACCAAAACGCTATCCGGTACTATAAGAAAGCCCATCGGGATCATCCAATAGAACCCAGATACTTCAATGATGACAAAATAGCGCTGTTCCTGGACCAGATGCGCAGGGCAGGATGCAGTGAACGGACCCAATGGAATTACAGCATCGATATCAAGGCCATTCTAAATTGGGGATATAAACAATTCGATGAAGACGGCAAGCGGTATGTAAGAGAACAGATCGATTTCGAATTCATCAAGAAGCCAAAGGGAGAACCGGTCCTCTATACAACCAAAGAGGTTATAATCCTGGAAAACAAAATCCTTCAGGATTACAGCCAGGGATTAAAAGAGCTCCGCGAATGGAAAAGGAAAGGCATGGCGGTGGCCAGAGCAGCCAGGGAGCTATTGGGGGTCTACTTATTGTATAAGGCAATATTTCTTATCAAAAATACTGGGATGCGCGAAGGCGAGGTCCTGCACCTTCCATATAAAAATATCAACCTGGATCGGCAGGAAATCGAAATTTCAGATGTTGAATTCATTAACCGATCACGGTTGAATGGAAAAACAGTATTACGATCCGGGATATGGGAACCAAAAGGAAACAAGACCAGGAGAACGATCGATATTAGCCGGAACGAAGCGCTGCTGAAATTTCTGGAATACGACTTTTCAATCAAACCGGAAAAGGAACGGTTTTATTTGGGTAACGGGGAAGGGGTATTGTATTTTTCTACAACAGCTCGACTCACCAGGGTTGCCAGGAAACTTGTGGATAGGACTGATGGGATAAACAAAAAAGTGAAACCGTTTCATTCACTGAGAGGTTGGGCCATTACCTTTTTACTGGCTCAAGGGTATCCGATTCCGAAGGTTCAAGACATGGTTGGCCATGAAGATATCAAGACAACAATGGGATATTTTAACATGATGGAGAATGCAAGTGGGGACCTGGTTGGGCATTTAGGAAACCTGAATGAAACCTTAATAGAAAAACTAGAAATGTTGAATATTTCAGAATATCAATAACATATCTGTTTAATGGCAATGGGTTCGACTCCCATAGCCTCCACCATAAATTACCTCCTAAGACCTTGATAATTAAGGCAATCTTCAAAATCTCCTCCTCAACTCGAATCGTCAACAACCGTCAACGACAAAATATCTTGTTATTCTAATAGAATAACGTATCTTTCCTTTTGATATTCAGCTGTTTAATTTTAAGGTTGCTATATGCTGAATCGTCAATGAATCGTCAATGCGATATGTGCAAAAAACATTGATTTTTCGACCAGATATTTATTCCGTGTATTTAGCATTGAGGACAGTTTAGTTATTTGATTAACGTCAGACATTCTTGTTCGTTAAGTAAAACAATTTATTGAACATAATGGTCGTTGATACTGTAACCAAATCTGACCGAATTTCTTATTTCTCACATAAATTATTTTGTGGGCAATAGGGAATAGAAAATTGCAAACTCTATTCATTTATTGTTGATATTACTTCATGATTTTTAATATATGAAAACGCCCGTTACCGATCGGGATGAGGAACTTGAAGCTTTCAAGACTAAAATAAATCTTTCTGAATATGTTGCTTCAAAAGGATTTTTGTTAGACAAGGATAAGTCGACTTCAAATTCTGTCTGCATGGTAAACGGGCCTGATCGGGTCATTGTTACCAGAGCGATCAATGGTCACTGGATATATTTTCGCATCCAAAGGCAAGACGGAGACCCGAGAGAAGGTGGATCAATAATCGATTTTATTCAGAAGAGGGAAAACAGAAACCTTGGAGAGATAAGGCGCAGCCTTCGGCCTTGGCTTAGCTTCTCAAAACGACCGAAAACTTTACCAACGGCTTTTATCAAAAATATCAAACCTTTGAAGAAAGTTGATATTGACCTATTGGAACAATATCATAATTTACTTCCTTTCGAGCAAACGAACGTCATTGAAAAATATCTGGTAGCAGAAAGAAAAATTCCTCTGGAAATCCTTCATCATCCTCGATTCAAAGACAAAATAAAATCTGATCGTTACAATAACGCGATTTTCCCGCATTGGTATTACTCAAAGGTTGTTGGTTGGGAAATTAAGAATAAGAATTTTACCGGGTTTCCTGAAAATTCAACTAAAGCCGTCTGGTTTTCAGATCGTTTCGAGACTGACAATTGTCTGATTATTTCTGAATCAGCAATCGATGTTTTAAGTTTTTATGCCCTGTTTCCAGGTCACCTAAAAAGCTCATGGTCGATTTCCACAGCGGGAAGCTGGGGTCCAATGACAGCAACGATGATAGAACACGCGATAAAAACTATCCCAGATCAAAATATTATTTCTGCCTTTGATAATGATGATTCCGGAAGGTTTTTCCATAGCAAGATTGTTGATCTGCTTGCTAAAATTGAAACTGACAACGAGTTAATTGACGAATGTCCAAAGCTAAACGATTGGAATAAGGAATTACAAGAAGCATCGAGATAATAAAACTATTCTCAGACCTATTTTCCTAATTTTAATTGTAGCTGAAAAATTATTTAACCTGCATAACTTGTTCAAGTTCTTCTTCATGAAGGATCCTTTCTTTATCAAGTAGAATTTTAACCTGATTCTCGACTTTACTCATTCCCATAATGTAATTGCTATTGATTCCTGAATAGGGTTCTATCCCAGGAATCACTTACTAATAGGATATTTAGAGGGGGAGGGGGGGGTGGCGGTGTCGAGTATATGTTTTTACGTGTTTAATATGTTCTTCTATCCTTTTTTTTCCCTGCAGAGTCAACCCGTCATTTCCCTGTCTTTAGTTCAGTAATGTCATCAAAAACTGTATAAACCTCGCAGGGAGTGTTGCCCCCTTGTCGAAACTTGGGCACGGCGTTGATGTTGATCCACCGATATTCTTCTTTCTGAGGGTGGAAAATACCCATTTTAACATTGGTTATCTTACGCCCGGTTTTTAGTGCAACCATGGCTGGATGATTTTCGCCGGGAAAATCTGAACCATCCTCATGAATGGCTTTCCAACGAGGATCGATTGATGCTCTCCCCTGCATCTGACTGAGTGACAGACCCAGTATCCGTTCTGCCGCTGGATTTGCATCCGTAATACGCCCTTCAGCATCCTGGTACACAACACCCATCACCATTGTTTCAAATAGCGTTCGATATTTTTCTTCACTCTGTTGCAGTGCCTCTTCAATCTGCCTTCGTTCCGAGATGTCCCTGGTGACCGATAAAATGTGCGGTTCATCGTTCAGCATGATGATGCTGGCTGACATCAGGGCTGTTTTGTATGAGCCGTCCTTACATCTGAACGTTGATTCCAGGTTTTTCACGAACCCTTTTTCTTTCAGGATCTCCAACAGTTTCACCCGGTCCTCCGGTATCGCCCAGATATTGATCTTTGAAGCCAGTTTTCCCATGACATCTTCGCGTGTAAACCCAGTCAATTGTGTAAACCCATCATTAATATCAATATACAGACCATCCAGACGATTAATATTAACAGCGTCGGGGCTGGTCTTAAAAGCGGTCTCATACTTTTCTTCAAGCTCCTGAAACTTTTTTTCCGCCTTTTTGTGTTCGGTGATATCAATGACGATGCCCTTGTGTAAGAGTTTATTCTCCTGTGAGATCACAGACGAATAGACCATGACCGAAAATTTCTTACCATTTCGAGTTATGGCTGAATACTCAATTCCACCAAACTGCTGACCTGACATTACTTTTGAAACATTGGCAATTGCACGTTCCTGGTCTTCCGGTGCGATCATCTGGAGAAAATTAGGACTTCCGGCCAAATCTGACTCAGTATATGAAAACATCTCCAGGGCTGCCCGGTTGGCAAAAATCAGGTTTCCAAATTCATCTGTCTCGAACATGCCCTGGGGCATAAACTCAACAAGGGACCGATATTTTATCTCACTTTTTTCCGTCTCGGCCTCTGCTCTTTTTCGCTTTGCTCCGACTTTTGCAACATAAAGTGCCATCTCAATCGTCACTTTCAGATCCCTTTCCTGGATTGGTTTCAGGATATATCCAAACGGCATGGTGATTTTTGCCCGTTCAATTCTTTCTTCATCCAGATAGGCGGTTGAGAAAATAACAGGAGTTTCGAATCTGGTGCGAATGACTTCCGCAGCTTCAATCCCATCCATACGACCCTTAATCCGAATATCCATCAGGATGATATCAGGTTTGTCAGTTTCAGCTTTCTCAATAGCTTTTTCACCGGTATTGACAATTGAAGTCACCTGGTATCCCAGACCCTGCAGCATGCTTTCAATCGACATGGCAATAATGGTTTCATCTTCAACGATGAGTATCTTGACTTGATTCATTTGTTTGCATTTAAATCGAATTTGATTGTAAACCTGGCACCGCACTCAGTCTCTGTGTAAATCGAACCTCCGAGTTGCTGTTCAGTTATTGATTTAACCAGTTTCAACCCCAGACTGTTTATATCATCGATTTTAAACCCTTTCGGCAGACCAATGCCGTTGTCAGACAGGGTCAGTTCCATAATATTGTCCATGCTGACTCTCAGTTTTAAATCGATTTGACCCTTCACACTATCAGGAAACGCATATTTGATAGAATTGGTGATCAGTTCACTGACGATCAGGCCAACAGGGGTGGCCTGGTTGATGTTAATCATCACATCGTCAATATCCGTCTTCATGAGAATGTCAGCACTTGCAGAATGGCTTTTAAGGATGAAATCACACAGTACGTACAGATATGACCCCATATCAATGGACGACTGGTTGTCAGAATGGGTGAGTATTTCGTGTATCATGGACATGGCCTGCACCCGGTTTTGACAGTCCTGCAAGGCCTCACAGGCTTTCTTGTCGGTGATACTGGACAATTGGAGTCCAAGCAGGCTGGAAATAACGGTCATATTATTTTTAACCCGATGATGGGTTTCATGAAGGAGTGTTTCCTTTTCTTTGAGGGCGGATTTAAGAAGTTCTCCCGTCTGTTTAAGTTCAGTGATATCCATTATTGAGGAAAAAAATCCGACGACTTTGTCTTCTACCTGGTGAGGGACAAGTCTGACACGGACAAATTTTTTCTCCCCTTTTCTCATCGTGGGGTTTTCGAAATAAACCTGTTGTCCGCTCAATGCTGCCTGATAAAAAGGAAGAGCCCGGTTGAAGACATCTTCAGCTAAAAGATCACGGATATATTTCCCTTCAATATTTTCCCGGGACTCACAATACCAGTCGGTATAGGCCTTGTTTACAAAAATATACCGCAGGCTGGAATCGATATAAACAACTGGGGTCAGAATCCCGTTCAGGACCATGGTCAGTTTTTCTTCACTCTTTCGAATTTTTTCTGAAGCCTGTTTTCGTTCGGTGATGTCGTAGTGTTGAAGAACGACATATTTTAAATTGCCATCCTTATCCAGGATAGGATGTCCGAAAACCTCCAGATACAGCATTCCAGTTTTTGATGTTGTTGTTCCGGCAACCTGTCTGGAAAGATCGAAGTTATAGACAAACTCCCAGTGGTTCGCCTCCTTTTTATCGAAAATCTGTTGCAGCAAAGGAACAATCCCGGCATCTTGTACCATCCGGTCCTCAAAAACATTATACTTTCCAACCGTAACGGATTGTGGATCAACGCCAAACATGTTGCAAAACTTGGGGTTTACGTTGATCATCGTTCCTTGAGGATCATATAGACAGGTACTGGTCCCTGATTGTTCAAACATCTGGGAGAAAAAACACACACTGTCCTGTAGTGCCAATTCTGCTTTTTTACGTTCAGTGATATCCTGATTGACACCGAAGGTTTTGATGATATGGCCTTTACTGTCATTGATGATTCTGAAGTGCACGGCAACGTAGCCAATAGTTCCGTCACTGTATAGCATCCGGTGTTCGAGGTGCTGGCTGTAATTTTGGTCACGAGATTCCATGGCCACAGAATTCCAGTCATCAGGGTGCACAAACAGTCGCTTATATTGTCCGGAAGACATCGTATATCCACCTACACGCTCAGCAGTCGTGTGATAAATCGCATAGAATTCGTCCGTGAACCGAAACAGGTCTTTTTCAATATCAAATTCCCAATGCCCAAGCTTTGCGAGCTGCAGCGCATTGGATATATCAACGTCGCTTTCTGTACTTGTACGGCCTGTCCTATCCTTGAAAGTCAGTCGGGCGTTTTGTTCAGCAATCATTTGTTTTTTGCCTTTTTTTTTTCCTCTTTCATTTTTCAATCTCTAAAGAGATGAGGGATCTGATGCCGGTTCATGCGAGCGTTTGTTTTTCATTCGTTCTGCGTTAGCGGTTTTGAATTTGATGATGAATCTGGTTCCAAGCACCCTCCATGTCCACAGATCCATCCTATTGATCTTCAGTCAGAGTTCGAATCACTTTTAGCCCGAGTGTGTTTGAATTTCGCCAGTCCATTCCTTCCTCCAATCCTACACCATCGCCCATCACTGTCAATTCAACCACGGAGTTCGCTTTTTCATTTTTCTGACGGCGATTGGGCCGTTGCGGTCAAACGGGAATGCATATTTGAGTGAGGCCACTTAACTGGTAGTCATCAAAACAATCAGATTCGATAAGCAAATCGTCCAGTACGTTTGTTTATTGTCCCGGCAACAGAACAATATATTTTAATCTTTTGCTCCAACTGACTTGTATCAAAGTGAACACTAAACACGACGATTATCTTACTGCTTAGTTCTTCAAAATTGTTTAATTCAATCCTGAATGGCAAGTTTGAAATATCTCCTTCATATGGCGTTATTGGCATTCCCACGACTATCCGATCTCTCGGGATCGTATCTATATACTGCCTGAATTCAAACTCGAAGATTTCTTTAAATGACTCTATTCCCCAAGCAACAGGATTTTTTGAGTCTGTCAGCCAAGCAGCTAGACTTTTGGGTAATTCGATCATGATTTCTCGGCTTCGAACTGTATGCTATGGGTATAGAGATCAAGAAACATTTGAGCTACTTCGTTTGCTTCATCCCATGGAAGGCTCATAATTGATGTTTCAATGTCGCCATCACTTCGGATAATCTCACTGACCTCACTGAACTTTTCAATAAACATCTTTGGGGTTTTACTGGGGAAAGTGTTCTCTTCCAACTGACAAAACTGTGATTTTACACCATTCAGTAATCTTCTATTTATGGAAATACAAAGGGAATCCCTGTATTCATTCATAATACAGCTCACAGTCGCATATAGTTTTTCCTGAATATAATCGATGCCAACTACAAAATCTGGATTATTTTCCATTGTTTTTTCCCAAATAAAGTTGCTTTTTGTGAAAACGACTCTCTATTCGAAATAAACTTATTCAAATTGGAAGGCAATTTGCATTTCACAGATCGATTAGCTTATAAACGAATAGCGAAAAGGAGGCAATGTGGAAGGGCGACAAGTTGATTTTATCGTAAACGGCAGGTTGGAAGAATCTTGCTTTCTTCCCAATACGGATGACATGGAAATGGTACAGGCACAGGTGAAATTTATCTTTGACAAAGAAAGACGGCTAAAAAAAGAGTTTGAACAGGTTGAGGTTGTTTTTAACTGATCAGGCCCTGCACATCTTTTTTTTAATAGAGAATAGTTACAGTGAAACAAAGTTGACAGCTTCCATCCTACTGACCTTCTGATAGTGTAACGCTGAAATTTTGATCTCTTCTCTGACAAAAAGAAAATCGTTTAAAGAGCTCTCCAGGACACTGGTACCTGTTAGGTTGAACACTTTCGTTTTGATTATCTTTTCTCGTGTTTTGAATCATTGAGTATCCGCATTCAACTCGTTCCTTAAAACCTTTGAAGAACAAAATGTTACCACCGTTCTTTCTGTAATTGTATACTCAATTTTTGTCTTGGGGTTTCTTCCTATTCGTTCTGATTTCTGTTTGACTCTGAATTCTCCGAAGCCAGAGATTATTATTCCGGTTCCTGAACCGAGTGTTTTCTTGATTAATTGCAGAAGCTTTTCGATCAGCTTTTTCGCGTCTTTTCGATTCAGGGTTGTTTTCGCCATCAGGTTATAAGCGATATTTTCTTTGGTTGTAGTCATTTTTCTCTCCTGGCAGTTTTTCTGGTTCTAAATTGAATGATCCCTTTTTACATCCTTTTGAAACAGTTTGGCAATTACCTTATTAACGTGGGATTGTGGTCCATTAAAGTTAATAGTGATTGGTTTTTGTAAGTGTCTATTTCAATTGTCAAAAAGTATTTTGGCTCAAACCTTTTTAAATACCTGCCGGCAATACTCTTTATAGACTTCATTTCATATATCTGAAATGAAGATCTCTCTTTTCGATCAGCCAAACCGCTAAACCTCATTCTGAGTTTGGCTGATTATTATTCAAAATAGAACATCCTCACACGTTCGGAAAGCTCGACGATCCCTGGATCTTACGAGCTTAAATTTCCGGTCGCTTCCAAGTCAAAAGCCGTTCCAAAAAGCTGCGCTTTTTGTCGGCAACTCTGCTGCCTAACGGTTTTGATCTGTACGCTCTTACCCGAAAATTTAACCATTTTGTGTAAACGATATCGACGTTTTTTTTTACTTGGGGCTCAAAATGTTTTGAGAGCCCCAAGGCAAAAAAAATGTTGGGGGGCCTTCAAGGTTCGTGTCCTTCGCGGGTTCTGTGGATACGTTGTTTCTGCACTTCAGCTTGCTAAAGAGAGGGTAAAATGAGCGTTTCTGAAAATAGTATCGATGTTTCAAAAATGGATAGTCGGGAAATTTTGTCTAATTGTTTTGGTGTTTTGCCTGAATCAATGCGCGGAGATTCCTTAAATGAGGTTTTTAGCTCCCTGAAAATCAATGGCTCTAAACACATTGTGGAAGGACTTTTAATTTTATTTGACCGGTACACCGAGGAAAAAACGAAATTGAAAGGGCTGTCTTTTACTCGATCAGCGGATATTTTCGACCATTTGAAACTGTACTTTTCCATGAAACAGCAAGAAGAATTCCATGTTTTGTTGCTGGATAATAAACACCGCTTGATCGAAGATTCCTTGATGATTACAAAAGGAACGCTGAATCAAACACTTTACCACCCCCGCGAAATATTTGCGCCGGCGATAGAAAAAAGAGCTGCATCGATTATTTTAGTGCACAACCACCCCAGTGGCGACCCTACGCCTTCAAATACTGACATTCAAACAACGCAAAGGCTCGTAAATGTTGGCGCTACCGTTGGCATTTCAGTTTTGGATCATATTGTTTTTGGATCAAACAAGTATTTTTCTTTCATCGATGAAGAACTCCTGCCACAACCCACAATTTAAGGGGATACATGAACCAGAAAAAGCAAACCACAAGACGTTTCCCGGTTATTGCTCACAAGGGCAAATACAACCGGCCTGTTGTTAAAGCCGATTTTCCAAAAACCGCTTTTCCCCTTTCTTCATTGTCTTTTGTGAATTTTAACGGCGCGGAACTTGACGAGCCCCACCTTTTCAGATGGCTTTATCTTCAGTTTTCCGATGATTTGGAATCATTCGTTTTTGCAAGCATGACCAGCGGCGGCTATTTGGTAGATATTGCCAGCCAGTCAAACCCGGCCGGGATAAATGCCCCGACCAAATCCCAAAAAGGTAATAATGTATAGTTCAAAAAAAATCGTTTCTGAGCTTTCAAAACGTGCAATGAATAAAAAACTCCGGGCCAAAGGCTACACTGAGCAACGGAATTCAAGACTTCACAAATCTGTTACAAGCTATTGGAAACCAAACGACATTTCAGATCGGGTGATGGTGGTTTTTAAAAAGTATATCGGGAAACCACAGGCAAACGCAATCTAACAAACCGCCAGCCCTACGGCTGGCTTTCATTCCTTTTTAAAACCTAACCAAAGAATTGAAATGAGTGCAGAAATAATTTTATCTCAAATGGGCGGGAGTAAACGGTTGAAGCTTTTTGTTGGGGCCTACGACTTCCTAAAAGATGGTGATAACATATTGATGTTTAAGTTTAAAGGGTCGAGAAAAGCCAATCATGTCAAAATTACCCTGAATTCTATGGATACCTATGACATAGAATTCATGACAGTAGCAAAAATTACCGAGGAAAATACTAAAAAGTGGCTGAATCTCAACGAGGAAGAATTCGAACAGAAAATGAAGAAAAACAAAAAGCAGTTTGCAGGGGTCTACTGTGACCAGCTGATTGATATTTTTGAATCACACACCGGGCTTTTTTTGCACTTCTAAATCTCAGAGGAATAGCGACCAAAAAACTTACGATAACAAAAAAAAAGGCAATCAGACGGGAAAGGGCCGCGGCCATTTACGATGAGAGCCCCCGTTTTTGTGAGCATTGCGGGATATCTGAAAGAGATGAAGATATTTTTCAGGATTCCGATTTCGCAGGGGTGTGCAACAGATCAGCATGGACCCGCACTGACAGGCAGGATATTTAATATCCTGGCCAGCCTTGCGTCTGGTTTTCCTTTTTTTTTTATAAATCAAAGAGGTTTCGCCAGGCCGAACTGACTGCTCAGCTTTTCCTCGCATTCAGGCCGCAATGTGGTTCTTTCCAAAAACTTTAGCTTGCCTTCTTAAAAATAGATATATATATTTAAAATATATATTAAATCACTCAATTTGTTTTGATCGATAACGAAATTCGTTTCCACAGTTCTGTATGAAAACAGCAAAACTATTCAAAAACGGTGACAGTCAAGCGGTCAGGTTGCCTAAAAGTTTCAGGTTCAACGGGGAAAAGGTTTTTATTGAGCGCAAAGGGTCGACCGTTGTTTTGATCCCGTACAATGAACCCTGGTCAACTCTGTTTGACAGCATATCGATGTTTTCAAATGATTTTATGTCTGACAGGGATCAGCCCGACATTCAGGACCGGGAGGAATTCTAATGTTTATGCTGGATACCAATATCTGCATTTATATTATCAAAAATAACCCGCCGCAGGTCCTTGAGCATTTTTCAAAATTGAGTCCGGGTGATGTCTCAATATCATCAATTACACTTTCAGAACTTGAATATGGTGCTTATAAGAGTGCTTCTGTCAAACGGAATTTAAAAGCGTTATCTCAATTTACCGTTTCCTTGATTGTTCTCTCATATGACAACCGAGCTGCTTCATTTTATGGACGTATCAGATCACATCTTGAAAAGAATGGCACCCCAATTGGATCAATGGACTTATTGATTGCGGCCCATGCTTTAAGCGAAAAGCAAACACTGGTTACAAATAACATGAAAGCGTTTAATCGTGTCCCTGGTCTTTCCCTTGTTAATTGGATCAGTTGATAAAACTAGCAACTGAAAAATAAGCAATTCAATTTTTAATTCGATTCAGGCAGGCCGAACTGACGGCTTGGCTTTTCCTCTCTTTGAAATTTGCCATCTAATTTTCAATTTTCCAACCTTGTGACTGGACCCTAATTCTGATCGATTTTTTAAAACTTCTTTCTTCCCAATTGCCCCTTTTAAATTCTTCTATATTCCTCCTGAGGATGACAGCGGTGAATTGAGCGCGTTTTTTCCAAATCCATTCCGTATCCATTTTTGGGATCCTTCAACAGCCCAACTTAAAATTCCATACATTTCTTTTTCAAGTTTTTGTGACAATTTTTTGTCAGGTTTTGAAATAGTCTGCTGAAAGGGTTTCAGTTTTATTCTTAGCCATATCATAATGTCAAAAATCAGACGAGATTCCTTCCTCTGGAGAAAATCTCCAGATTCTTCCTATTACTTTCGTTGTCTAATCCCCAAACATCTGGTATCTCGATTAAAAACAGGGGTCATTGTCATGTCCCTTCAATCAGGTATCCTTCAGGAGAGTATAGTTCTATCGAGAAACCTGTATTGTCGGTGTAGGAGATCTTTTCTCAAATAAGGCTTGTAAATGGACTTACTGTTACGGTTGAAGGGATAAAGTTCTGTTAAGACAAGAAAATCAAAGATATAAATCCATACTCAACAACCAAGAAAGATGGAAAGAAAAAAAATCAAATGCTACGGAAGAGGACCCACATTCCGGAAAATCTATCTGGCTGCCCCCAAACACCCCCGGAATTTCTGGTCGATGCAAGGGACAGCGGACATTCTGGGAGCAAAAACCCTGATGCCCAATTCTGCTCTGGCGACGCTTATGGCCTTGACTCCGGAGGGAGTCAGTGTTGAATACCGTCTGGCCGACGAGAATATCACACCTATCGACTTGAATGTTGACTGCGATCTGGTTGTTATCACCGGAGGAACGCTCCATTCCCGGCGGATTACAGAACTCTGCAGACAATTTAAAGCGCAGGGAAAAATGGTTGTTCTGGGGGGAACTTTTGCCTCCATTGAACCCGATAAATGCACGGCTCTGGCGGATGCTCTCTTTATTGGCGAAGCGGAGTATACCTGGCCCCGGTTTTTAAAGGACTGGGCAGCGGGAACCCCGCATCCGGTCTATCGGCAAGAAACCTATATCGACATGAAGGACAGTCCGGCTCCGGACTGGTCGCTGATCAGAGCCGGGGACTATGTCAATCTCAGCGTGCAAACCAGCAGGGGCTGCCCCAACCGCTGTGATTTTTGTGATGTCATCCAGTACGTGGGACGCAGGTATCGGACGAAGACGGTCGAGCAGGTGATGGTCGAGGTTAGAAACGCCCATGCCATAGGTGCCAGAACTCTCTTCTTTTCTGATGACAATTTTCTCGGAAACAAAGCTTTTACCCGCTCTCTGCTGTCTGCGCTGATCGCCTGGAATGTACAACAATCAAGGCCATTGTCCTTTTCCACACAGATTACAGTACAGGTTGCAGATGACCCCGAGCTGTTAAAACTGTTTGCCGATGCCCGTTTTTCCGTGCTTTTTCTGGGGGTGGAAACCACCCGGGAAAAAAGTCTGGACGAGGTTCATAAGAGCCAGAATTACGAACTGGATCTGACACAGCGGATCAAAGCCATCTCCCGCCTGGGTATTGTGCCCTTCATCGGCCTGATTGTCGGGTTTGACCATGATGATGAATCCGTTTTTGCGGAACTGGAAGATTTCCTGAATCAGACCGACAGCCCCATTGCCGGCATCAGCCTGTTGAATGCCCCCCGACACACCCCTTTATACGAACGGTTGAAAAGCGAAGGCAGACTTTCCGGGAACGCTTTTTCAGGGGAATGGCAACTGCATTCCAATGTCATTCCCAAGCAGATGGACCAGGAACGACTGCGGCAACTCTATATCGAGTTCTTTCACAAGATCTATCGCCCGCAGGATTATGAAAAACGATTTTATAACTGGTTGCAGGGGATCAACTATTTCAATGCTGCCTACCGGCATAAAAAGGCGGATCCAAAACAGCTCAAATTCGGACTGCGGATCTTTAGACAGTTCCTGTTTCATGAAGACAGGGAAGTGAAAGCGCTGTTCTGGCGGATGTTGAAAAAAACCTGGTCCATCAACCCCAAACTCATGAAGCGCTTTTTCACCGTTATGACCCAGTACAGCCATTTTTATAATTTCCTGCAGACCCATTTGAAAATGGAACGGACAAATGTTGGATAACGAGGCGATTCCTTTGCCGTAAGCTGGTTAACGCACAAAAAATGGAGTGACGAGACAGATAACAATGGCCGGATGATGACGGTGAACAGTGTCTGCTTCAACGATACGCTCCTGCACTTGGTCAGGGCAAATAACATGATGTCTACCGTGTATCGAACTTTTCAATACCGATTCCCTCACCTGGTCTACATTTATTAACTTTTTCAATTGGTTGGAAATACTTAGGGCAGGTTGAAATTCACATGCCGATGCGATAAGCTTCCAGTATTCTGAAGATAGACCAGGACTAACAGAAAGCGTGTGTTTTTTTATACGCTAATCGGTTTTAGGTGCTTTCAGGTTCGGGGAGGCAGGAAACCGATGGGTCACTTACCAGACAGGAGGCCGTCAATGAACACGTTACCATTTCAATCAGCCACAGAACTGCTTCGGGCGATTCAAGAGAAGCAGACGGGTTCTGTTGACCTTCTGGAGATGTACATTTAGAGATATGAACGGCTGAATCCGCGTCTGAATGCCATTGTGGAAACCGGGTTTGATCAGGCCCGGGAGAGGGCCCGGCAGGCGGACGCTGCTTTGTCTAAAGGAGAAAACTGGGGTCCACTGCATGGGCTGCCGATGACCATCAAGGATTGTATTGAGGTTGCCGGTATGCATTGCACCTGGGGATCGCCAATTTTTAAGGACTATATCTCAACCCGAAATGCAGATGTGGTGCAATCACTGCTGGATGCCGGAGCCATTATCTTTGGTAAAACAAATTTGCCGCTTTTTGCCATGGATACTCAGAGTTTCAATGATGTTTACGGGCAGACAAACAATCCCTGGGATGTATCCCGATCACCTGGAGGATCGGACCCCCATACACGTTGCAAAATTGATGGCGGATGTCACCGGTGGTTTTGCACCACCACCCGGATTTGATTAGGTTTGTCGGGTTTCAAAATATCATCGAGACGAAAAAAGCGGCATTTCTCTGGCAACAGTTTAGTCCCGTATCCTGTGATTTTGAAAAACGCTTCATTGCAGGAACTTAATGCAACAGGCAAGCAACCGCATCGCGCCATCCCATGTAATTCTGGGAAGCCTTTTTTTCAGACATCTTGGGACGATAGGTAGTAAAATCGGCAGGTAATTCGTTCAGCTCCTGTGTACTGGCATAGATTCCCATTCCCAGGGCATCAACCTTCAACCCGGTCTTCATGCGGATTAATTCTTCATGTCCAGCTTCCATGATCTTCAAATGATTGGAAATTCTAAACCGACCCCAGTCAATGGTATCCATAGAAATGCGCCAGACCTATGGGGTTAAGGATGCTGGTGTTTTGTTCCAGGGTAGTTGAGTAGAATTGGCTCCAACATGACCAACCAATACCATAGAACCGGTCTAACGCATAATGGGTTGGTGATTTAATAATGAAATATTATCAGCTTATTGGCTGGTTCCATGGTCGCGTAACAGGGACACTCCGCCAGGTCTATATCGATGGGAACCAACTCCCCCAATTCATGTGACCAGCTCGAATCCTTTATCCAAAGCCTGCATATTGATGTCGATGGCTTTGCCGAAACGTTCGAGCAGCACGGGTTCTAAGGCCTTTCGATCCAGAGGAAGAACCCCCGTGCCGACGAGAGCGCCAACGAGTACGACGTTTGCCATAATCGGATTGCCCAGTTTCCTGGCTTCCTCAGTAGCATCGACAACCCACGTTTTTGCAGACAGCGCTTTGATGTTTCCCATGAGCTTATCCACAGAGGGGTATTTATTCCCAAGGCTCGTGCTGTTGAGTGCCTGAATGGGCCTGGGGTTTACCATGGTAACGACTTGGGGATTACCGTACTGATTTAACATGCGCATCGCTTCTACCGGTTCCATGGAGACGATGACATCGGCCCGTCCCCTTGGAATGATTGGGCTGGCCGGGCCCTCTTTGGATATTCTGATGTAGTTGATCACCGACCCACCTCTTTGCTGCGCCGGATAGCTCTGCCCGAAAGTCACCTGGTAGCCTTCGTTCACCAAAGCGTTGCAGATGAGATAGGAAGTAACCACATTGCCCTGACCAGCAACACCGATAACAATCAGGCTGAACGGATCTTTTATCAATTCTTTCATGGTTTTACTCCCTCCCTTGCTGCACCCTTTTCGTTGACAACGGGAACCAGCACTTTTTTAACAATGGCGCCCTGCGGGCAGACATCGGTACACAAACCGCACCCGCAACAGAGCGTTTCCTCAATTTCGGATTTACCTGTCTGTTCATTCCATTTTAAGCCTGAACAGAGGAAAACACGAACGCATAAACGATCGCAGCCACAACTTTCGCCCAGGCATTTATCCGGGTTCACAGACATTTCATACTGAGGGCCTTCTCGTCTGGCCCGTTGCAGTTCGCATTCGTGTCGCATGATGACCACTCTGGGACCATGATCTTCGTCTTGCAGCACGTCGAGCATGGTTGTGGTGGTTTTTTCAAGTTCGAAGGGGTCACAGATCTCAACCCGTATCCCAAACGACCGGCAGATATCCTCAATGGAAACAATCTTTCCCGGTTTTCCCATGGCGGTTTTGCCGGTGCCGGGGTGAGGCTGAAAACCGGTCATAGCAGTCGTACTGTTATCATAAACAACCAGGGTAAAATCCGACTGGTTCCAGACGGCATTGAGCAGCGGCGGTATGGCGGCATGGTAGAAGGTGGAATCCCCCTCCCCGCCAATCACCGGCTGTGTGAAACCGAAGCGTTTCAATTTTCCAAATCCATCCGCGAGTCCGGCACCACCTCCCATGCAAGCCATTACCTTGGCAACCTGGAAACCGCCGGGTCCCAGGCCGCCACTCATACAACCCGCATCGGCTGTGGCATAGCCCTCACGCCCATCCAGCTTGAGTGCTTGATTGATTGCCCAGTAGCTGGCCCGATGAGGGCAACCGGGACACATCGTTCCGGGGCGCGCAATCACCTCTTCCCGTGAAACAGCCTGAACGCTCGTTGTATACTCGAGGTCCCGGGATTGGTAATTGATACCCAAAATCCTGCTCAGTGCCTGTATGACGGCATCCGGATCTAAATCCCCGTAAGAAGCAATATGGTTAGAGCGTTTACCGTAAAATACCGGTCTTGGACCGATGGGTCCGAGACTTGCTGTCAACTCCATTACACTGCGTTCAACGAATGGGCTGACCTCCTCAACAAAAAGAACTCGTTCGGTTTTCCGCAAGTATCCCTCAACCAGTTTTTCGGGCAGGGGCCAGATGGTCCCCAGTTTCAAAACGCCGACCCGGTCCTGCAGCTCAAGAACCCTCAGCGCCTCCATGGAATAGAGATAAGAGGCGCCACAACAGATGATCAGTAGATCGGGATTATCCGGTCCTCTGTAACGGTTAAAGGGTGATGATTCGAATTTCCCCTTGGCCAGCTCCAGCTTCTGAAGCGAAAAAGCATGCAGGCTCATCAGGTCCACGAGAGGTACCTTTGGTGGTATGGGGGGCGCTTTGGGTACCAGATCAAAGTGCGCTTTTTTTTCTCTGATGGAGAGTTCACCCAGAGTAACGTTTCCCCGGGTGTGGGAGATTTTGGCTACCATCCGCAGCATGACCAGACAATCCAGCTCTTCGGAAAGGTCAAAGAGCCATTTGGTCATGTCTTTGGCCTCCTGAAAATCGCCCGGTTCCAGCATTGGAACATCAAGCATTTTGGCAACACTGCGGGTATCTTGCTCGTTAGGGCTGTTTCTCCCACTGGGATCATCAACGTTTACCAGAACCAGCCCGCCACCGCCCCGCAAACCTCTGTTGATCTGATTGGCAATCATGTCCATCGCGACATTGGTTCCATTCTGTTTCATGGCGGCTAAAGAGCGGATACCCGCATAAGATGCAGCAGTGGCATTCATCAGCGCAACCATTTCATTAATTGACCATTCTGCGTACAGATTTCTGCGCTCTGCCACCGCAGCCAGTGCAGGCAGGATTTCTGTTGAGGGAGTACCTGGATAGGCAGCCGCAAATCCCACCCCTGCCTCCAAAGCGCCTCGGGCAACCGCTTCGTTTCCCATCAGCATCAGTGTTGTACCCGGAGCATCAATATCAATATCCGGCATCTTTACGTGCCTCCTTTGTTGGCTTTCAGTTCTAAAACAAACGTTTTTCGGACAAGTTTGGTGATCAAGTTCTGATACCCTACGCTATTGGCTATTGACCTGACAACACACCCAACTGCCATCTTAGAAATTTTCAGGTTTCGGGATCTAAACATCAATGATCGGCTTGGGCTGGCAGCCGCTGACAGGCTTGATGGTATCACTCTATTCCTGGAAACATGAATTTACGATCAAAGATGATTATATTGGTGAAATCACTACCAGACCCGAAGGATATAGGGTGTGCGTCGGATACAACTTCTAGGGTTCTTTTTTCCAGGTGCATTATCTGAGCGCTTTTTCCTCCAAAATGGTCTTTGCACACAGACAACAATAACTCAAGTTTCGGTTTTGGATAAACAATATAATATACTGAAATATCTTGCAAATGTCCCCGGAAAGGTATTAAATAAAGGTTCCTTGACTCCGATATTTAACTCTTTCCGAGGACAA
>JAHJRI010000196.1 GCA_018830885.1 bacterium
ACCGCAGCATAGTCCAACTGAATTTTATCCATAACGCCTCAAAGTATCTTGCTAGCCGGCAGTATTTTGCCTTCTGGCGTTATGGATAAAATCCTTTACATTAGAGCAAACTTAACAAGATGTCTACTTCACTGGTACTGCGGGTGCACCAAAAACATGCGGGTATGTGATCATAACCTCTTTCCGCTTACAGGTACCCACACATATTTGGTGCACCCGGTACTGCTTCACCCTATCTGGACTACGGTATGTGATGCGGGGGGCAGCCCTCTATAGTCAATGAAACGAAGGCTGTTTAAGGGGGGAATCATTAAAATGCGTCTGTGATCAGTTACAGTCTATACGGTACAACACAAAGCAGCTTTATATGTTTAAAAAGCTGATCGTTGAATCAGGCCCAGCCGAGGGAGTTCACATATGTCAGGGGGGACAAAAAAGTTTACGCTGATGAAGGAGGATTAAGTGGTCACCGGCACCATTCTGGATGAATGTTCATTGATTTCTCACGGCGTTGATAACTTCCATCCCCTCTATTTTTGAAACTGAATAGAAACTAATTTCCAGCGGTTTGCATAAAAGTGATTTTGATCCGAGCAACACGCCGAATCGATGTGAGCCAAAATGATGATTCAGATCAGCACGTGTTTCCCATTTCTCCAGCAGATTGAAACAGTTGTTGTCTTTAATATCGCAAAAGATCCCATTGTACAGACAACCCGTTTCCTTCCCTGTCGGTTCCACCATGGAGAGAAGCATTTGGGTTAATTCCAGGCGTTTTTCCGGTAATACGTTCAGTACCATCCTGACAATGATCATATAAATTATCCTTCCCAGAAGAATAGAAGTTCCAAAAGGAAACGGGTGCTTGATTAATAGGTAATCTGCTTAAACAGATCATTGCTGAAAAATCGAAGAAATGAGTTCGTCTGTCTCTTCTTGTACTCAATTATCAAGCCAATAGGCGTTTGTAACTGCTGATTACAGTAAACCTGTTGAATTAATGTGTTATTTATATTCTAGGGATAGACCCCAGCAACTGGAGAAACGAAGGAAATGCTGGTCAAATATGACGTATGGCTATATTTGACCATTCTTTTTGAAAGCTGACAGTGAGTCCGGGAGAATTTCCGACCCCCCCTTGGAATTAAAAATAGTGCGGAACTATGGGGGACGAACAGGTAGATGGTCTTAATAAATATTGGACCTATTTGTAGGTTTGATTTCTAATTGTGGCTTTTGTTTCCAGGTTTTCTGATGTCCAGTTTTCTCATGCGGGCACGCAGCGTACTGCGGTTAAGACCCAGAAGATCAGCGGCACCATTTTTTCCGCTGACTTTCCATTGGGACCGTTCAAGTGTCTGAAAAATGTGGTCGCGTTCAACCGCTTCCATGGTTTTATGTCTTGAACCCGGATCCCTGTTTGGCTTCTTGAGATCATCAACCAGTCTCAATTTTGGGCCGGACGAATTGATCACGGCCCTTTCGAGCACATTTTCCAGCTCTCTGATATTTCCAGGCCAGCTGTAATCCTGGAGGGTATTCATCACACTGATGGGCACCATTTCAATTGTTCTGCCCATCCGCTTGGTAATTTTTTTGATATAGTGATCAACCAAAAGGGGGATGTCCTCAACGTGTTCCCGAAGCGGGGGCACGGTTATCGGAAATACATTGAGACGATACCAGAGATCACTGCGAAAACGCCCTTTGCGGGTTTCTTCTTCCAGGTTTCGATTCGTAGCCGCAATGATACGCACATCAACCTTAATTGTCCTGGAACTGCCCAATCGTTCGAACTCACCGTCCTGAATGACTCTGAGCAGTTTTGGCTGTAAATCCAGGGGCAGTTCACCTATTTCGTCAAGGAAGATTGTCGCACCGTCGGCGACTTCAAATCGTCCCAGCCGTCTGGAGTGGGCGCCGGTAAAGGCCCCTTTCTCATGTCCGAAAAGTTCGCTTTCAATGAGATTTGCAGGCAACGCTGCACAATTCATTTTAACCAGGGTTCGATCCTTACGCAGGCTTAGACTGTGAATGGCTCTCGCGACCAGCTCTTTCCCCGTTCCTGTTTCACCCTGCACCAGAACATTCGTGTCGGTATTGGCGATCTGCTCAATCATATAGAAGACATAATTGATTTCGTTACTCTTACCAATAATATTTTCATGGTTGTATTCCAGCTTGATTTCTTCCTGGAGATAGGCCCGTTCTTTTTCCAGTTTATCTTTTAATCTCTTGATTTCAATGAATGTGTTTTCCGCTTCTTCTTTTGCAATGAGAAGTTCGGCTGTCCGGTTTTTGACAATTTCCTCCAGATTCTTTTTATAATATTCACGGTCAGTCACATCCTCCATGGCCAACAGAATCAGTTGGGTCTGGTTTTCCTGTTCGTTAATCCGCCTGGCGTTGAGATGCATTATCTTCGGGCCAATCCCCTCGAAGTCGTGTTTTACCTCAAAATCATTAAATATGGTGCTCTGGGGCAGGATACGTTCAAGCAGTTCTCTGAGATCTGGAATATCCCATTGATGGTTACCGATTTGATAGATCAGCGAACCTTCTGTTACATCCGGGTTTACCCTGAACATATGATAAAACGCGTCATTGGCTTTTACTACCTTCAAATCGGAATCCAGAATAACCAGGGGTTCCCGAAACGAATCCACAAAATGTGTAAAAAACATGATCGTGGTATCTAACGTCAGTTTCTCATTACTGGACATATTCTGCTCTGGTTAGATTTATAATTCTGATTTTATTTTTCCGGTTGGTTATTGTTTGTAATGAATCTGAACAAAAATCCGGCCATCTTGTCACTGAAAGGAAGTTCCCATCGTGGTTAACCAAAGGGTCTGTGTCTTCATTTGAACCATAGCGCACCAATTTGTTTTTGACCATCATCAATCATTATTTTTGCGGGAAAGCAACAGAATATCCGGCACGGGATCTTCTGATAAACTACTAAATAATCGATTGATATCCGATCTCTCCAAGTCCGGATTTGTGATCAAATTTGACCAATGGCCATATATGACCCCTTTTTTACTGACACGACACGCTGGTAATCAGTCTTTCAGAATATATAAACAATTTTAATTCAGCATGTTAAAACTTTAATCACTGCCTTTGATCCCGTGGCTTGAAACTTGAGTATATAAAAACGAGATATTGTTGATTTTCCTTTTTTCAAAAATAGGAAGGTGCCTGATGAAACAATCGAAATCATTCCTCATGATACCCTTCAATTATATCAGTCAGAAAGATTATTAAAAATCAATATGCGCTAGATATATTGGTTCTTTTAAAGAATTTCTAATCAGTTCCCTTTCAATATTCATAAATACCTAAAGTGAGGAAAAAAAATGAAAATCAGACCATTACATGATCAAGTCATCGTAAAACGCAAAGACGCGGAAAGTAAGACGACCAGTGGCATCATCATTCCCGATACTGCCAAGGAAAAACCTCAGGAGGGGACAGTGATTGCCGCAGGCCCAGGAATCCGTAAAGAAGATGGCACGCTGTTTCCCCTGGATGTCAAAAAAGGCGATCTCATTCTGTTCAGCAAATATGCCGGTACCGAGGTGAAAATAGACGGGGAAGACTATCTGATGATGAAGGAAGGGGATATTTTCGGTATTATTAAGTAGGACCGGTTTAAAAAAATTCTGAAAAATGTGTTGAGGGTTAATTCCTGGTTTGTGTGACAGGACTTTTAAAAACAATGGATGAAATCGTGAGAAAAGATAAATGACAAAACAAATTATATTCGGCGAGAAGAACCGGGCTAAACTACTGTCGGGAATCAACCAGCTGGCCGATGTGGTCAAGGCAACACTTGGACCCAAGGGGAGAAATGTATTACTGGAAAAATCATTTGGCGCACCATTGATCACAAAAGACGGCGTCACGGTTGCCAAGGAAGTTGAGCTTGAAGATATGATCGAAAACATGGGGGCTCAAATGGTCAAGGAAGTGGCCAGTAAAACGTCGGATCTGGCTGGAGATGGTACCACAACAGCCACGGTTCTAGCCCAGGCGATGTTCAGAGAAGGCGTCAAAAACGTGGCAGCGGGTTGTAACCCCATGGATCTGAAAAGGGGGATCGATATCGGTGTCATGGCGGCGGTTAAAAAACTGGCGGAGTTGTCCAAACCTGTTTCCGGCAGCAAGGAGATTGCCCAGGTCGGCACCATTTCAGCTAACAGCGATGCAACCATTGGAAATATCATCGCCGAATCCATGGATAAGGTGGGAAAAGACGGTGTCATAACGGTTGAGGAAGCCAAAACCCTGGAAACCACCCTGGAAATTGTGGAAGGAATGCAATTTGATAGGGGGTATCTGTCACCCTATTTTGTTACCGATCCGGATGGTATGGTCGTCATTTTGAAAGATCCCTATATCATCCTGATAGAGAAAAAAGTGAGTAATATGAAAGATATTCTTCCGGTGCTGGAACAGATTGCCAAGGAGGGAAAACCCTTTGTAATTGTGGCGGAAGACATAGACGGCGAGGCTTTGGCGACACTTGTCGTCAACAAGTTACGAGGAACCCTGCATTGCTGTGCTGTTAAAGCACCCGGTTTTGGTGATCGACGAAAATCCATGCTCGAAGATTTGGCGATTCTGACAGGTGGTGAAGTTGTTTCCGAAGAACGGGGCATGAAGCTGGAAGATCTGACAGTTGCCCAACTGGGAACTGCGAAAACAATCACCATCGATAAAGATACCACGACGATTGTCGATGGGGCGGGAACCGTTGATGCAATCAAAGCCAGAGTCAATCAGATCCGGTCTCAAATTGAAGAGACAACCTCCGACTACGACCGGGAGAAACTCCAGGAAAGACTGGCGAAGCTGGTTGGTGGAGTCGCCATTATCAACGTCGGTGCTGCCACAGAGATTGAAATGAAAGAGAAGAAAGCACGGGTGGAAGATGCGTTGCATGCAACCCGTGCGGCTGTCGAAGAAGGCATCGTACCTGGTGGTGGGGTTGCCCTGATCAGATCTCAAGGTGCGGTTGAAAAAGCCGCAAGCAAACTGGAAGGCGATCAGAAGGTTGGCGCAATGATTGTTGTTAAAGCGCTTGAGGAGCCCTTAAGACAAATTGCGATCAACGCCGGTGTGGAAGGTGGTGTTGTTCTCAATAAGGTACGGGAGTTAAAAGGCAATATGGGATTTGATGCACAGTCTGAAAAATATGTTGATATGGTGAAGGCTGGAATTATCGATCCAACCAAAGTCACACGGAACGCACTGCAAAATGCGGCCTCGGTCGCCGGTTTGCTGGTAACATCCGAGGCTTCAATCAGCAATAAACCGGAGAAAAAGGACAGTAAAGGTGGTCAGGGCATGGATGGCATGCCTGATATGATGTAAACCGAAAATCCTGAATTGGGTGCTGATACCCTGCACTCTGCGTTGTTATTGAGAGTGACCAGCAAGACGACGACTGCCGGGTATCAAACCGTTGCCGCGCTACCGATCTCTCGGTCAGTCCCTTCAGGGAGATTCTGTCATATTCAAGCGGGTATTTTCACGCTGTCGGAAGATACCTGCGCCATATCGACCAATATGCTGCCAATCAGCATCATCGTGGCCGCTTTTGTTGAAAGGAGAAATGGTTATGATTACGAATCAAAATAATAGAGTATCGGGTGTTGTGAGCAAATTCAAAAAGCGGTTTGGTCTTTCCATGTTAAATCGCAGACTCGCCGCAGGTTTAAGTATCCTGATCGCCATCCTGGTGCTCACCATTGTTTTTTATAACTTCGTTTGGGTTGTCTGAGAATATCACCACACAGTTTGTACCAGACACGGATGGTTATAGAGAAATATTCTCATGTTTCGTTGTGCCCGACAGAGCATGATGGTTAGTCTGAAACCGAATATGTTCGGAATAAAGGTGAACCGCGTGGACCATTTAGATGACCGCCAGGAAAACGGAAACACTTTCTATACCGCCGATCAAGGTATCCATTGCCTTTATGGACAACTCTGTTTTGTTGGTCATGAGAAATAAGGGGAAGGTCAGGAGCAAATAGATTCGATCGAGGAATCCCAGCGGTTGGACCATTGATTCATTTAATCTGGGATTACTTCGGATTGATGCTTATGTAGACGATTGAAAGTTAGTTGCTTATTCAATGTCGTTAACTTAAGACTGTTCCGCACCATAGGGATGTCATTTCAAGAAACGCATAAATCCATCCTGGAGCTCCGGGAAGC
>JAHJRI010000197.1 GCA_018830885.1 bacterium
CTTGAGCATTTCCTTGCGGCGATCGCCGAATCCGGGGGCCTTGACCGCGCAGACCTTGACGGTTCCGCGGAGTTTGTTGACCACCAGCGTTGCCAGTGCTTCCCCCTCAATATCTTCCGCGATGATCAAAAACGGTTTTCCCTCTTTGGTGATCTGTTCCAAAAGAGGCAGGATATCCTTCAGAACAGTGATCTTCTTTTCACACAGAATGATATATGGATCCTTCAGGACAGTTTCCATTCGTTCTGAATCGGTAACGAAATAGGGGGACAAATACCCGCGGTCAAACTGCATACCCTCCACAATATCAAGGGTCGTTTCCATTCCCTTGGCCTCTTCAACCGTGATCACACCGTCCTTTCCTACTTTTTCCATGGCCTCGGCAATGGTTTTGCCAATCGCCAGGTCATTATTGGCGGAGATCGTACCCACCTGGGCGATTTCCTTGTTGTTCGCGACTGGATTGGATAATTTAGCCAGCTCTTGTACAACCACTTCGACGGCTTCGTCTATCCCTCTTTTCAGATCCATTGGATTGCACCCCGCAGCCACGTTTTTAACCCCCTCCCTGAAAATGGCCTGGGCCAGAACCGTAGCGGTGGTGGTTCCGTCACCTGCTCCGTCGGAGGTTTTACTGGCAACCTCTTTCACCATCTGGGCGCCCATGTTCTGGAGTTTATCCTCAAGTTCAATCTCCTTGGCAACTGTAACGCCGTCTTTGGTCACCAAAGGGGATCCAAATGATTTTTCGATCACCACGTTTCTGCCTTTTGGTCCGAGGGTGACCTTAACCGCATCTGCCAGTTGGTTGACCCCTTTGAGCAGGTCCGCGCGGGCGTCTGTTCCAAAATGAATTGTCTTTGCCATTGCTTTTCCCCAAATAATTCGGTTGGTAAAAATAATCCCTGATGCGGAATTAACCGTTTACTTAAAACAACTGCACTCCAATAATATATATCGCGTCACTATTCACCTGATATACGCCCCAAAGGTACTTTGTTTCAAGAAACCCATGAATCCTCCTGGAGCTCCTGTAAGCTATCCATGGCTTCCAGGGTTCTTGAAACACAATACCTTCGGGGCTGAGCGGAAATCAAAACTGAATCGATACCATATCGCAATATTACATCATTTTTGGCGTAGAGACCTACTCGATAACCCCCATCACATCATTTTCCTTCATCATCAGATACTCCTCACCCTTGATTTTGATCTCTGTACCCGAGTATTTTCCGAAAATAATCCTGTCACCCGGTTTTAATTCCAGCGGAATGATCGATCCGTCCTCCTTCATTTGTCCTTTGCCAACGGCGATTACTTCACCTTCCTGGGGTTTTTCTTTGGCAGTGTCGGGAATAATTATCCCACTGGCGGTTCTTTCTTCTGCGGACGCTCTTTTGACAATGATCCTGTCATATAATGGTCTAATCATCTTTACCTTTTTCAATGAGATTTTTATACGATCAATGACACAAATCTTTTCAGAGGTTTTCCCGGGGAAGACTCAGAACGACTGAAGGGTCTGTCTCATTCAGCGAATTGAGAAAACCACGAAAAGCACTGGAATTCTTATATCCACTCACTCACGCGAAAATCGATGTTTAATGAATCAACCTTTACCTGTTGAGATGGTTGAGTGCGGGTACAATGCTGTTTCATGAATTTGAAAATCGAAACAGCATCGACCATGCCAAAAAATCTATTACACAATATAACAAATAGTTATCTGCTATTCAGAAAATAAATAGGTCAAATTGGCATTCTGCAGCCTGGCTTCGCTGAAAAAATCAAAGGTCAAAATGACCACTGTCGGTCATTTTGACCTTTGATTTTTATGAAATCGGAAGGTGGCAAAGAATAGAAGGTTATAGGCAGATACCGGTCAGGGTAGATCGAGAGAGAAGGATGCCAGCGCGCCCAGGGAGATCACTCTGTTGTTGAGATACTGAAAAAACGGGACGGCAGCCTCCCCGGTGGAGGTCACCATCCTGACCGCTGACACCATCCCCGGGGTGATGGCCCATTTCCAGGATGAAAAACATCTGCCGGAGTTCCTGTCCGACATCAAGAATGATCTGGAGACCGAAAGCACCAACGCCCTCGATTTTTCAGATGTCCGGGGCCAGGAGACTGCCAGGCGGGTCTTGGAGATCGCCGCTGAACCCCCGCAGGTTTTTACGGCGGGCCTGCTGTCCCGATCACGATGAAGAACTGCCACGCCTGAGTCTGCGGGCAAACCTGCATGCCGGAGTTTTCCGCTGCAGCCATTTCTGCCGACTTCGTGTGCTGGCATGGCTGTCAACCCGCATGTTTCGGCGTTTCAAAACCAACTGTTCATTGGCACGACTTTTTCAACAGGGATATTCAGTGCCCTGCATCACCTGCTGGCAGTCGATCTTTCGCAAGCGTGCGGAAAAATCACGCGGTGGGTTCTGACTGCCGGGTGGTTTGTTGTTCATCACCGCTGTATCAGCCGGTGGGTGATACTGGAAAACCCGGGACCCATGCCGGGCCCGGGAGAAGAAACCAGGAGCGATATTATCTATGGAACCAAACAGAATCCGCGGTGTTTTGGAGACCTGTCTGTATGCACAGGATCTTGCAAAGGCAGAGACCTTCTATACACAGGTGCTGAAACTTGAACTGTTTCTGAAAAGCCCCGACAGACATCTTTTTTTCCGCTGTGGTGATGCCATGCTGCTGATTTTCAATCCCGACAGGACCCGGCATCAGCAATCCAGGGTGAATGGCAGCCCTGTCCCCGGCCACGGGACAGCAGGACCGGGTCATGTGGCTTTCAATGTCCCCGAGGCGGAGATCCAGACATGGCGGGAATGGCTGATCCAGCACGATGTTACCATCGAATCAGAAGTGACCTGGCCTTCTGGCGGCAGTTCCCTCTATTTTCGTGATCCCGCAAACAACAGCCTTGAACTGACGTCTCCAGGGATATGGAAAATTGAAGCGTAAAGCCTCGGCTTCGAGACCCTCCCGCATCCAGGGTGGCTCAAATGGCGTCAGGCCTGCGGAGATCGACATGCTGCCCGGGACAAAGCGGCGGGCGGCCATCACATGCCGGGGCATGGAAATTTTCCGGTGCCGTGTCACTCAATCAGGTGATAGGCCTTCATTTCATGAATCAGGGTTGAGAGCACCACCTTGACGATGACGATGGTAGGGATCGCAAACAGCATCCCGGCAAAACCGAAAATGACCGACCCCCCCATCACACCGAAGATCACCACCAAAGGATGGAGGCTGACCGCACTGCCCAGGACGATCGGCTGAAAGACGACGTTGTCCAGTGCCTGGACAATCCCGACCGTGATCAGGACCCAGAGCACGATATTATCCGGATCGATGTACGGCAGCACCGGTTGCATGTCTTCGGCGATGAGTGCGTAGGCCATACCCACAACCATACCGATGGCTGGCCCCAGGAAGGGGATGGCGTTGGCGAGACCCGCGATGATCCCGATCAGGAGGGCCCACTGCAGGTCGATACCGATCAGAAAAAGACAGGCCATAAAGGAAAACCCCACCAGCGAACATTCCAGCAGTGTTCCCCTCAGGTATTTGCCGATGGCGTCATCCACATTGTCGATAATGGTCAGCACCATCTCAAAATAGCGATTGGGGGTGAGCTGGATCAGGCTGCGCTTGATCTCTCCGTTGTCCACCAGCAGGAAGAGAAAAACAAAGGGGGCCACCAGCCAGATGGACACAATATTGCTGATCTTGGAGATGACACTGCTCCGGCTGGCCACTGCCGGTTTCCCCGAATCAACTTCCTGCTCAACCGTCTCCAACTCCTCCTTGTCCTTGAGGCGTTCCTGCCGGGCCAGATTGACCTGGTGGTACTGATAATATCGATGCAGGATCGGCTGTTTATCCTTGTTCTCTTCAAAATACCACCGGAGAATATTCCGTTCCCGGCTGTTGAGGGACAGCACACCCACAAAATCATTGAACAGCGGATCGATCTCCTTGGCAATGGTCTGGGTGACAAAATTCTTCTCACCCCCGATGATATCGTTATACCGTTCATATATCTTATACTGGATGCGGACCCTGAGCAGAATCTTGCCGGTCTCGTCCGGAATGATGTGCTTGATGCGGTCGGTTACCAGCATGATCCCCAGCACAAATGTGCCCAGCAGGATCACCAGTGCCAGACCATCCGGCAGTCCCGTTTTTTTCAGTTTTCTGAGCAGCGGCAGACAGGCATAGGCCAGCAGAGCGCCCACGGTCGCCGGCACGATCATGGTCCGCAAAGCCCAGACGATCGCAATAAAAAGGATCAGAGACAATGAAATGATAATCCGGTAAAACAGCCGGGAGCGACTTTTCCTTTCCGAGACGGTATCCATCTTCGATCTATTTTTTATAGAGTTGTTCGTTGGTCGCCTTCAACCGCTGACCGATGATCAGGGCCAGCTTGCGCATGATTTTGCTGCCGATGGCCGGATAGGTGGTCAGGAGCTTGTTCAGTTCCGATCTGAAGAAGGCCAGGGCCTCAGTCGGTTCGACGACCTTGGCCGACGCGGAGCGGGGCGAATTATCCAGCAGCGCCAGTTCCCCTACAAACGTACCCGCTTTCAGGGTTGCCAGGTGGATCTCCTTGCCATCGCTTTCCGGCAGGACGATATTGACGACCCCCTTCTTAATGATAAACATGGCCGCTCCCGGTTCATTCTTTTTGAAGATAAACTCCCCCTGCTGATAGGTTCGGCTGTGCACCAGGGTGGAGATGGTTTTTAACTCCCGCCGGGTGAGGTGATCAAACAGGGGAATCTGCTTCAGGACATCGGTGATCTTGAGATCCTTGTCCCGCTGGTTATCCTTGAAGATATAGCCCCAGAAATTGTTGACCTCGAAGGATTTCCGCCGTTTCTGTTTCTCGTCCGATGCCAGGTAATCCGACAGGTTATCCAGTTCCATCTGCTCATTGGGATGAACAATGCCATCCGCCAGGATCACTCTTTTCACCATGGCCAGCAGCTCTTCCTTGGACGCCTCGTAATTGATTTCCGGAAAAATCCTGCAGATCTCTTTGATATTGGCACCAAAATCGGCGTACTTGAACTTCCCCAGATGGGGCTCGGTTTCAAAAATCAGATTCTCAATAAAGGGGCGATGGTATCCCCACTCCTCGGACAGCAGCGAGATGATCAGCTCCCGTTCATCCTCACAGAATTCACCATCCGCATAGGCGATTTTCAGACAGGGATAGATCAGCAGCTCGAGCAACTCCCAGGCCATCAATCCCAGCACGCTGTCGGTCTTCACCGGACTGCTGTTGGAAAGCCGGGCCAGGTCACGGATGATGGCCTCTATGTCCAGGGCCTCTGAACTCAGCAGCTTCAGACTGCCCGGTGTCCAGCCCGTTGTCTGGACGGCCAGCATCACGGCAAAGGAAAGTTGCCCCAGTCCGTTCATCATCGAAAAAATCTCGTTCAGGGCGAGTTTGCCGTCCTGATCAGCCTGCTTTTTTGTGGTCTGAATAATCTCCGCCAGGTTGCTGTGATTCATCAGCATCGAGAATACGCCCTTGCCGATCTGCAGGCGATGCCGGAATCTTTCATGATCCAGGAAAATATACTCGTTCTTGACGATCTTTTCGGTCGGTTCTTCTGTCTTCATTGGCTATCCGGGTAAAGACGTTGGTTGCGGTCGGAGATACGACCCTGCCCCATCTATAGCACAGGCCTGCTTTTAGTTAAAGGGCTTTTGTCCGTTTTTTTAAGACCCTAAACCCGGATGGTATTCAGGGTTTCCAGGATGGGATCGAGTTCGGACTTGAAGGCCGGATCGATCATCAGGATTGTGATGGGCCGGTTGGCGATCAGTCCGGGGCTTTGTTTCCCCAGCTGTTGCAGCAGCACATCCATCAGGTTGCCGCTGGTGCCATCGGCATCAATGTGCTCGATATACTGGCGAAACAGGGTATTGACAGCCACCGTCACCGGCGGCATGTCGGCAAAACCGCTCGCCCGGCAGCTTTTCCGTGAAACCAGCGCACGGCATTCAAACGGCCTGTCCGGGTAAATTGAACACTGATCCGCAACCAGCAGCGGACACCGGCCCCAGCCCGGGTCAAGATTCTCTTCGGGAAGCGCTTCTCCTTTTGCGCATCGTTCGGCCATTCCATTTACGGTGATCTTCGGTGAAAACCGCGGGTTACCAGTCTCGCCGGATAATCTTTGAAGACATTGACCCCGCCGCGCGTCATCCAGTTTCTGGACAATATTCAAACCCTCCAGGCTGGTCATGGTGACGTTGCGGGTGCAGCAGTCGGCACAGCGGATGGTGCAGGCCAGATCCTGCCCTGATATCCAGTCCTGGTGAATCCGGTATATCTCCTGCAGAATCGCGCGTTTTCTGTCATTGTTCATGGGTTCCTCTGTTTGATCGGTCGTATCACAATTTCTCCTGCCAATCTCATTTTTTTTGAACTGGTCTGTCAAGCCTGTCCTGCAGGCGGTTGCCGTCTTTTTATCCCCTGACAGGAAAGGGCAAGTCCATCAATGGAGAGCTAAAACCGGATTCATCGACCGGAGCCATTGATCCCTGCCGATTATTTCCTGCTTGAATCCACCCCTGAAAAATCCTCCGGTTGAACAGCCTCCGGAAACCGAAAAACCGGTTCTTAACATGGTGTCTGCTGAAACCGGCAGGGTTTTTTTAAATTAATAATCATTAAGAAACAATTAGTTACCCAATCGTTTTCCTGAAGATGCTTTTCTGTTGACATTAACCCCTGTTTTTTTTTACGGTTCAACACACCCCCTTCAGATCGCCCGGGAATCAGCCTTCCGGTCGTCAGGATCCGCTGATCCGCCGCTATCAAGGGAGTCACGAAAAGATAAACATGTGTTCATTCTTTCTGGATTAACAGAGGGTTAAAAAGAAAATCAAATTCATGCTTTCTTTTTCAAATTGATTTCTGTAATCATTGTCCAATAAGCCTTTGATAACTGAAAACCAAAAATCAAGCTGGGAAAAAATGGATCGGACAAAACGCATTGAAGAACTCCTGCAACACTATTCCGAAGAACAGATCTTACGAGCCATCGTTAACTCCTACAAAACCATCATTGAGGAAAAGGGGACTGCTCCCAGAAACAGTGCGAAGGTACAGGAGATCAAAGAGACCGCAACGTCGCAGAAGACCCGGCCCACCCTGAAGACCAGCGAACCATCTGTAACCTCAGACCACCCACCCTGTGGGGCCTGCGGGGGCACGTTCTTCCTGCGTACGGGAACCTGCCATGTCTGCCAGACCTGTGGCACCAGCCAGGGGTGTAGTTAAGAGATTTCCGCGATCAGATGGAGCGGTGCTGGAAAATGTGATTTTTTTAATTGGATAGGGTGACTATGGGTATTATCAGCGCATCGGATCTGCGTATCATCGTCAAGGGCGCCATCCAAATGGCGCAGCAGGATCACAAGATCGTCTCGGCTGAGGAAGGACTCATCCGCAAGATCATCAAAGCCGGAAAAATCGACCCCAAAGAATTCGCCGATATCAATTCCCCCCTGAAAGAGGATATTGCAGACCTGTGCCAGCAGCTCTCTGATAGCCGGGCAAAAAAGGTGTTCCTGCTCACACTGTTCGCCGTCGCCTATGCAGACAAAGACTTCAACGAATCGGAACAGGAACTGCTCGACAAACTGTCAAAAAAGCTGGGTGTCGGAAAGGTCAAAATGGATGAACATACCATGGAAGCCTGCGAAAAAGAGGTGATGAAGCTGATCGCCAACGGCTGACACCCGCCGGCCATAAAGACCCCCAGTCGAACGGGGAACCCATCATCGCCTCCCATCCAATCCCCCCAGACCCTGTTTCAGTAGCACCCAGACAGCCCGGTTTTTATTGGCCACCCACCAAATGGAACCCGAAGACCATGGAACCGGACAACATTTTCAACACCTCGCAGGATTTGGCCGTATTGAACAGAATCGCTTCTTCCCGCTGTGTCAGGTGCGCATCCAGATCGACATCGATAGAAAATCCCGCTTCCCACTGCACCCCTTCCTTGAAACGAAGCGTTACCCGAACCGATGTCTCCGTTAACCTGATCTTTTTTGCGTCTGCGACCGCAGACAGGGTGCGAATGATTCACAGACCCAGTGCATCGACAATCATCTCAAACGGACATGGAGCCGATGGTAACCCGGAAGGTTCCTCTCCAATCCTGAAATGACGGATGATGGTCCGCTGCAGATTGTTGCCGCTAAAAGCCGGCAGGAAAACATCGCTCATCTCGAAAACCACATGTTCAGATTGTCAGGACCGATCAAGGACGTTGCTCCTGCTGCCTGTTTAAACCATTCCCCATGTCAACCGGCCTGCTCCCCGGACAACCCCATGGCGAGACATCAAACCAGGGGGAAACCCTGAGACAAAATTTAGAATCTAAGCCAACCCACCCGGAATTGCAAGAACTCCCGGCAGTTGGGTGCACCAAAAACATGGTGGGTTGTGATCATAAGCGCTTCAAGAGGTTATTTATTCAGAAAAACACATGACTCCATCCTTGGAGCTCTTGGAAGCCATCCCTGGCTTCCAAGGTTTTCTGAACAAACAACCTCTTTCTGCTTACAGGTACCAACACCTATTTGGTGCACCCCGGCAGTTTCAACCTGATTTTTTCCAACCCTGAAACTGACC
>JAHJRI010000198.1 GCA_018830885.1 bacterium
ACGCCATATTCTTTTCCTCTCTCTGGTTTTCCTGCTCAGTACAGCCCCTGTACTGGGAAGAACGCTCTCCATCGAACACGATTTCTTCAGATACGACAAGGAAAGTAATATCCACACCTACACCCGACCCCGGGTCACATACGGCACCACCACCATTTCCAGCCGGGAACTGCGCTACGATAAGAATACGGAGTTGATGTATTTTTCCGGCAATATTGTCATCCGTCTGCCGGATATCGTGCTCACGGCTGAAAAGGCGACGTTCGACCGAAAAACCGGGAAAAATACATTGTACAAGGCCACCATGTATGACAGCAAAAATGGGGCTTTTATCGAGGCGGACCGTATCGAGCAGATCAGTGACGAGGAGTATATTATCCACAACGGGGCGCTGACCCGCTGTAAACAGGATTCCAAGGCATGGGAACTGAGGGGCCGGCGTATTGTCTACATGGTAGACAACTATGCCTATTCGCTCAGTACCTCGGTCCATTTCTACGCCATGCCGGTCTTTTATTCCCCTTACTTTTCCTGGCCGACCCGGCAGGGGCGCGCCAGCGGATTGCTGATGCCGACCTTTTCCAGTGTTGACAGTGACGATACCACCAAGGCCTACGGCGGCCGGCTGCAGATTCCCTATTTCATTGCATTGGACAGGGATCACGATGTGACCGTTACCGCTGATATCCTCCAAAGACGCGGTCTGGGTACGGATGTGGATTATCAGTATGCATTTACCCCGGACATGGCCGGCCAGTTCCGCGCCTGGTTCATCAAGGAGACCCAGCAGGAACGGGATCTGGATATTGAACCCCTGGGGGCGCTCAATCGAGACAGCGACAGCTTCGATCGGAATCCGTTGCGGAACAAGTACCTGTTTGATCACCGCCAGAATATTTTCTGGAACGGCCAGGTCTTCTTCCATCAGCATGAAAACAGTGACAATGAAATCAACAAGGAGTATTTTGCGGCGGAGATCTCCCAGGAGTCCCATTTTTCCCGTACGTTCAACCTGATATTTCCATGGGACAGCGGCAGCGTGTCCATGACCTACGAAACGGCGGATGACTTCGCCTATGCGTCCATTTTCGACAAAACGACGGATAAGGATACCCATCTCAATATACAGCCGAGTGTGACGATCTCCCAGCAGATTTCCAGGATTGCCGATACCCCGCTGTCAGTGAGCCTGGCGGCCACCGGCACCCATTATGCAAGAACCTACGGCTGGAACAGCAATCTTGCCCAGAGCAGTATTCAGCTCTCGGCACCCTTTTTCATCGATTTCCTCAATATCTGGCCCAGCCTGCAGCGAACCTACTATGAGGTTGACGCAAGCTATCGGCCTGAATCCGGCCAGGCAGCGCAGGATCCGGATAAATATGGCTGGAGTATTGACCAGGGGGACCTCGAACTGAACTTTGAGATTTATCGATTTTTTTATAACTATCAAAATGTGGCTTCAGAAAAGCTGTCATTCCGTCCCAGGATAATCTATCGCGAGATTCAGGACGTGGACCAGTCCGCAGGCGCTGCAGGGGCATTTTTCCCGGTCGTACTGAGCCAGAAAACCCTGACCTACAAGCTGGAAACCCGTTACCTGGTCAAGAATCCGGTTACCAGTGAGGTACGCACCTATCTCGGTCTGGATCTGACCCAGATATACAACCTGCAGATGGAGGGGGATCAAACCTACCTCAACCAGCCCACCAACCTGGAAACCGAGCAGGGCGACCCGAGGCTGCCGCTGCGGATTGGACTCACCGTGTCACCCGTCAGCCTTTTTTCCGCCAGTCTGTTTTATCGCTGGGATCACAATAAAAGTCGGATCGTGGAGACCGGGGTGGGTCTGTCCACAGCGACGACTGACGGTAACCAGTTCACCCTGGGATATACCAATAATGAGACCGCTTACTATGAGCCGGACAACACCAACCATCCGGTGGCCCGGGTCTATTCCATTGCCCATACGCTACGACTGAACGATCGTTGGACTCTTTACGTATCCGGAGAGTGGGACCAGAACCGCAGTGACCTCGGTTTCCAGTACGCCGATACCCCCGATGTTAAAAGACTGGATCGGCAATTGACAGACCTGTCCACAGTCGTCGCCTACCAGCACGATTGCTACAGTTTTTCTGCCGGCTATGGCGAAACAATCAAATCGGCCCTGCTGAAAGGGGTAACCACGGAGTTCGTTGAACGGAGACTCACGCTGACACTTCAGTTCCAGGTTCTGCCGACAACCGCGGCAACTGTGGGGAGCACCCCCGGAACCCAGTATCAGCAGGGTTTCCTGTTGCCGAATTAACACGGGTGCATGAATGGCAAGTTCAAGCATAATCGAGACACTGATTTTTTCTGCCACTTAAGGTGATCCTGAGGTCACGGGTATGATGATGAAAAAACCGCTCTTATTGATGATACTCATCCTGGTCTGGTGCTTGTCGCCTGTACCGGTGTGGGCAGCGGAACCCTGGCAGGAGCCTCTCATCCCTCTGCCCGGGATCTCCCCTGAGAGGGCCCGGATTGCGGAGGGTGTTCCCTATTGTTATGCCGGTTATGGTACCCAGCAATCCATATTAAAAATAGGCGGCCGGACGGTTCAGTCAGATGCGGTGTCCAACCCCTATCTGCCGGGTGTAAACCCGTTTTCAACGACCTTTCTGCGTTTTGGCTGCAAGAATGATATGCTGTTCATGGATTTCAGCACCCTGGATGACAGCATGCGTTTCGATCAAAACGTACAGGTCGACGGGCAACCCTACAATTCCATCCGGTATCAGTACCGGGTGCTGGCGGTCGGGACCTCTTTTTCGCTTGTCACACACCGGCTTTACATGGACCTGGGCCTGGGTTACGCTTTGATTGATTATCGGCTGGGGCTGTATGGCAGCCAGTACGCCAGTCAATACGAGGGCGAAACGGACAGTGCGGATAATCTGCTGGTCCGGTTATCGTTCAGATATATCATCAACCACTTTATCATGATACATTGGCAGCAGGAACAGACGATCGACAAGGAGAGCATTGTCAGCTATTCAAACCAGCTGGGTCTCAATTTTATATCGAGGTTTTAAGTGAAGCATCCCATCACCCTTCTGCTGATTACCGGACTGGTCCTGACTTCCGCCTGTGGCTATCGGACGGCTCCGGAGCCCTACGATCGCCCGGACGAAACCATTCCGACGGTCAGTGAGGCCCGGTTGAATGCCCAGGGGGATGACTGGGTCTTTCGCTGGCAGATTCCGGAGGATGGGGTGACGATTCGGTCATCACAGCAGGCGGAAGAAGCGGTCACGGATCCCACAGCAGATGGTCCACGGGTCAAGAAACCGGTCATTCAATTTTTTCGGATCAATATCTTCCGCGCAGCGGCAGGTTGTTCCCTCTGTAAATCGGAAAATCTCGGTCATTTTCTGATTGATCCTGCCGGCGGCGAGATCAGAGGCCAGTTTCCGGATGAGATGGTTCCACCGGTGCATCACCGGTTTTATGTCGATGGCCCGCAGACATTCCGCGTCGATCTTCCCCTTGCATTTTTCAGGGTCAACCAGATCATTGATCGTTCATTTTACACCATCGACTATTTACTGGATAACGAGGTGCTCTCGCTTCCTTCCCGGAGAATCTACCCGCTGGACCTCAAAACCGTGCCGGTACCGGTGGTCCGGGTTCGAAAACTGACCATTCATATGGATCCCACGCAGCAGGGACGCATTGATCACTATTTTGTCAGGGATCTCAATCGATGGCTGCTGATCCCGGAAGCGGATGATTCAGGCGGTTCAGGTCGCAGGGAGACGTTCCCGGTGTTCCCCTATTTACCCCTGATGCCGACGTCAGAAACCGATGATCATCAGCCGCTCATGAGTGAACTTTCCCTGGAGACGGATCCTTACCTTGAACAGTGTGAAAGACCCCGGTTTGAATATTTTCTGGTCCTGGAGTGGGACCTGAAGCAGGAGACCCTGCGCCATACCATGCAGAAAGATGGAAAGATACACGAGCAGGTGATTCATTATGGTGTTAATTTCTATGAAGATCTGCCTGCAGAGCCCCTGCCTGGAAACCCCCATCGCCTGATCAATCCGGATCCTTTACGTTATGGCCGGTTTTCGTTATTGAATTTCCAGGGTCGTCTGTTGGCGCGACATGTCGACCGGTTTGGCAATGAGTCCAGAAGTGTGCCCGTCTTTAACGGGCGATACTGACCCCTATCGAGAATACCCATGAAATACCAGAAACCCGTCAAGCTGATCTCTATTTTGTGCACTGGTGCCTTGCTGTTTATCATGGTGGGGTGTTCGCAGCCGGGCTACATCCGGAAAAACGATTTCCTGGTGGCAGAGGGACAATTGGACACCGCCATTGCCAATTACCGGCAGCTGATCACCGAGGATCCCCATGACAGTGAACGATACTATCAGCTGGCTAAAATCCTGTTCCAGAAAGGGGTCTATCCGGAAGCTGTCAAAACCATTGAGATGGCTATCATTATTGACCATCTCGTCGATCGGTACCAATTGCTGGCCGGAAAAATCAAGTTTGCCGCCCATGACCATTTCGAAGCCATCAATCACCTGACCAATGCCCTGGTCCTCAATGCCCAGTATCTCGAGGCTTATTACTACCTGGCCCTGGCGCTGGAGAAAACCGGCCAGACCGGCAGAGCCCTGGAACAGCTCCAGGCGGCCATCGCGATTGAACCACTCTATTTCGATGCCCATCTGGCCTGGGTTGAAATTAGATTCCGCCAGCTCACCAGTTCGGGGCCTGTGCCCACGTCCCAGCCAACCGGAACCGCCACCGAACCGGCAGCCACAGCAACCGACCCATCAGGAGCATCAACCGGGACCGGTCAATCTGAAGAGAGACTGAATGCATTCCTGCAGCTGACGGAAAAACTGGAAAACGCCCTGATCATCAAGCCCGATTCGGTCCCGGGGAACCTGCTGCTCTCAAAGATCTACTACTCTCTCGGGGCGGAGTACAAGGCCAGACTGATACTGGAAAACTGGCTCAGGGAGTATGGACAAAACGACCGGATTCTGCTGGCCCTTGGCCGGATTGAGTACCAGTCCGGGCGTTTTGATCAGGCGGAAACGGTGTTGTCCAGACAGCAGCAACCGGATCTGGATGCACAGGTGCTGGGCTTGAAGATTGAACTCAGGAAAGGGCCCACACCGGATATGGCCGGCAGGATAGACCGGCTCCTGCAACAATTCCCCGGCTCCGATGCGCTGGTTCTCCTGTCGGGGCAATGGGAGCTGAAACAGGACAATATCATGCGCGCAGAACGACTGGTTCAGAAAAGTCTCGAAATCAACCCGGACTACGCCGAGGCCTATTTCACGCTTTCCGAAATTCATGAAGCGCAGAACGATACCGTCGGTTCCCAATGGGCATTGAGAAAAGCGCTTCAACTCGCTCCCACCAACCTGGAGATAAAACTGCGCTATCTTCGTGGTCTGGTTGAACAGGGCAACTGGTACGAGGCAGAAGAGCTGCTGAAGCTTTACACCCTGGACAGCGACCACCCTGAGGTGATTTTTCTCAAGGGTGTCATCGCCAAGGAAAAAGGGAACTATCATGAGGCGGAAACACTTTTTCTCAATGCCCAGAAAAAACAGTATTCGGTTAAAATCGAGACCCAACTGGCAGACCTGGAGATCCGGCAGGGTCAATACTACGCGGCAGAAACCCGCTTGCGGCGTATTGGGGCGTTGACCCCGAATAATCTCGATATCGCCCTGGCCAGGGCGTCCCTGATGCTGCAGAAAAAGGAGAGTGCAGAGATAACGCCGCTGTTGACACCATACCTCACGCACAAACAGGGTCGCGGCAGGGTGCATCTGCTTCTGGCGGAGTCGCTGATCCAGCAGGGAAAAACAGAAGCGGCGCTGCCGGTACTGGCAGAAGCCTTGAACAGATGGCCACGTAACCCCGATATCGTGCAGGCTTATACCCTCTACCTGGGCATTGCCAATAACCCCAAGGCGGCCATTCCGTTGCTGGAAGATATGCAGACTTTTGTTCACAAATTTAATCAGTTGTTCTATTTTCGACTGAGGGCCTACTATTTTCGCGCCGGGGAAATGGATAAATTCAAGAACTATATTCACCGCTACCGGTTGGAAAAAAACAGCGTCAAACGACTCAATGATTAACCCGTTTAACAGGAGTATCCCATGACACTGCCTGATCGTAACAATCCCTACAGTTTTGATGAATTTCTCAAATGGCGGGACAACTTTGATTACTATGCGGATGATCCCTTCCTGCAAAAGGTGGTCAAGTATTTCACCGGTGATCAATGGACGTCGATTGATGCCGAAGCCAGAAAGATCTCCCCCAAAGTTTCCTATCGCTGGCGGGACATGGCTGAAATCATCGCACAACCCCAAAAACATCCGTTCATGCAGCATTTTGATGGCCATAACCATCGCATTGACCGTATTGTCCGACCCCATGAAATCGAGGTCATGGAAAAGGAGGTCTTTGGCGAGCGGCTGTTCTCGGATAAGACCCCTGCCTGGCTTCGTTTAGTGAAAATGTACCTCATTTACCAGAACAGCGAGGCCTGTACCAGTTGTCCCGTGACCTGCACTGAAGGCTTGGTCATGCTTCTGGAACAATTTGCCGACAGTTTTGAAACCCGCCAGATCCTGCAGCACTGTAAGGACGGAATCGACGGTGATGTGGCCATTGGTGCCCAATACCTTTCTGAAATCCATGGCGGATCGGATGTCCCGGCCAATCTGGTGGAGGCCGTCAAAGAGGGGAACCAGTGGCGGCTGTATGGCAAAAAGTTCTTCTGTTCCGCTACCCATGCCGACTATGCCGTCGTCACCGCCAAACCCACGGGCAGTGAAAAAGTGGCCGTGTTTGTCGTGCCCTCATGGATGCCGGGAAACAAAGCGAAAGAGATACGCAACGGGGTCACCATCGATCGCATCAAGTGGAAAATGGGAACCAGCGAGCTGACCACGGCTGAACTGACCTACCAGGGAGCCATCGCTTATCCGCTGGGGCCCCTTGATCGTGGCGTCGCCAACGTGACGGCGATCGTGCTGACGGCATCCCGGCTGACCGTGGGACTTTCCGGTGCCGCCGGCATGGCCCGGGCAGTGCGGGAAGCAAAAAAATACAGTGAATTGCGGGAAGCCTTCGGGCTCAATCTCAACCGCTTCCCCATGGTCACCGGCCAGATCCGCAGACTGGAACACGCAGCGCAGCGCAGCACGGCCGCGGCCTTCAAGGTCTACCGAGAGTTTCAGGGTCTTCAGGGAGGTATCCAGAAAGGATTGGATACGGATGAACCCATTGCGACCAAGAGGGCGCGATTCATTGTGCGCGAGCTGGTCATGTTGCAGAAGATCACCGTTTCCTGGGACGCAACGGATATTTGTCGAGCGGCCATGTCCATCTTTGGCGGTCATGGTGTGATGGAGGACTTCTCCTTTCTGCCCAGGCTGTACCGGGACTCTGCGATCAATGAACTATGGGAGGGACCGCGCAACGTTCTGCTCAGCCAGATTCACAGGGATCTGCAACGCGTCAGGGAATGGTTTTCCCCCTCAGAATTCGTCCGGCAAATCCTGACAGGCGCATCGGATTCCCTGGTAGACCCCTTTGCCTCTGAAATGAAAGATCTGGTTGAAAATTACAATCTGTTGGAAATGAACGAAGAAACGATAACGGCCTGTGAACGATGGGATACCCTCTGTCACCGGCTGTTTCACGCGTATCAGGATTTGGCGCTGCAGGAAGTGGAGGCCGGGTCCAACTGAAACGGCTTCACACCAGTCGCTTGAGGGTGCTATTCGCATATAAACAGCCATGACCAACAGGTCACAACGAGGGATGAAAATAAATTGGGGGACATGGTCTGGTTAGGTGTACCCTGATTTATTTTCATATAAACGATCATCATTGTCCGGTTAGGTTTTTGCAGTCCGTTCAAGACCATTTGTCAACCGTTCCGTCAAGGGGATACCGATTTAAAACACGCATGAAACCATCCCTGGTGCTCCGGGAAAACGTCCTGTTTTCCAGGGTTTTAAATCG
>JAHJRI010000199.1 GCA_018830885.1 bacterium
ATGGTTTTACAATAAATATAACGTAACTATTCACCTGTATACGCCCCAAAGGTATTGTGTTTCAAGAAACGCATGAATCCTCCTGGAGCTCCTGGAAGCCATCCATGGCTTCCAGGGTTCTTGAAACACAATACCTTCGGGGCTGAGCGAAAATTGAACTGAATAGATACAATATAACAAAGGTCACTATGTTTGAAGCCATTTTTATCAGTCGATCCTTACAGTTTCACAAAGACATGAAATATCATGTTATTGATGAGGACAGCAACTATGCAGCGAAAAGCGTTGAACATCTTGTATTCATGATGGCGTCGGATGGGTCGCTCTTTGGCGGTTCAGACAATGAGTATGACAATAGTTTTTCTGTGACAATTTTGAAAAAGAGAATTATCGTGGGAGTCGGACTTTTGATTGATCAAGATATTTTTCGGATTTTATTCACTGATGGGTCCCTTCAGGATTACGATTTATCCGGAAATATAATAGAGTAGCTGCAATCAGGCATATTTTCTTTCTTAAGGCACTTTGATTCATTAAAATGATCGAACTCGTACTAAAGGGTTGATGTTTCAAGAAACGCACGAGTCCATTCATAGAACCCTTTGATGCTTGCTGGGTTCCATTGAATCAAGGTGCCCTTAAAACGATACCTGATCAATTCCCGGCGTGGGTCAAAGTCACTGCACGAAGGCTGTTTGTCAGTCCCGGACGGTACCGGAAACCGATTTAACGAGATCCATGGAATATGGATTTTTTTTTGAATTTATAAGGCCGATCAACCCGATTTGATATATGAGCGATCCTCTTCCCGATTCCAGTCAGCACCAGACTAAGCGAGGCGCCGTATTGGCAGCAATGATGCTGGCAATGTTCATGGCAGCCATTGAAGCGACGATTGTTGCCACGGCCATGCCGACGATTGTGTCTGTTTTGGGTGGATTCGAACTGTTTTCCTGGGTATTCTCGATTTTCCTGTTATGTCAGGCAGTCACAATACCGATCTATGGCAAACTGGCAGATCTGTTTGGCAGAAAACCGGTTTTCTTTTTCGGGACCGGGCTATTTCTGGTGGCGTCTCTCCTGGCCGGACTTTCCACCTCCATGATTCAACTGATCATCTATCGGGCGCTGCAAGGACTGGGGGCCGGCGCCATCATGCCCATCGCGGCAACGATTATCGGTGACATTTATAACCCGGAAGAAAGAGCCCGAATTCAAGGTTATCTGGCGAGTGTCTGGGGGATTGCTTCGGTGATAGGTCCGGCTTTGGGAGCGCTATTTGTTCAGAAGTTGAACTGGTCTCTGGTTTTCTGGATCAATATTCCGGTGGGCATTCTATCAATTGCCATGACTGCTATTTTTCTTAAGGAAGAGGTCACCCGGAAAAAACACACGGTCGACTATCTGGGGTCTCTGCAATTAATGGTTGGAACGGCTTTGATCATGCTGGTCATGATTCAAAGCAGCCAGTTTTCCACCAGTACCATTTTCTTACTATCCGTCGTGTCTGCCGTGCTGCTGATCTGGTTTCTTTTTCGGCAGGCAAGGGTACCGGAACCGATGATGCCCCTGGATATCTGGAAAGACCCTGTCATCGCCATCGGTAATACCGGAGGGCTGATCGCCGGAGCCTTGCTCATATCTGTGACCACTTTTTTACCTTCCTATGTGCAGGGAGTGATGGGCGGTTCTCCGGCAAGCGCAGGTTTTACACTCTCCATGATGTCAATCGGCTGGCCCCTGGCTTCTGCCTATGGTGGCAGATTAATGGTTCGCACGTCTTACCGGTTTGTAGCGATATTGGGTGGGATCATGCTCGTTGTCGGAGCTCTTGTTCTGGCTATGTTGACTCCTGAGCGGGGTCCGTTATGGGCTGGCGCCGGCACATTTCTGGTCGGGGTGGGCATGGGCTTTTCAATGACGACTTTCCTGGTCGCCATTCAATCAAGTGTCAACTGGAATAGACGCGGTGTGGCGACCTCCTCGAATCTCTTCATGAGACTGGTGGGGATGTCTTTTGGTGCAGCCATTTTCGGTGTTATCTTAAATTATCACCTGGAAAAACAGTCTCCCGGAATATTAAAGGTCATTAACCAGATCATGGACCCGATTACCAGAAGTGCCCTTGATCCTCAGCGACTCGCCCGTTTACAGGATGCCATGAGCGGATCCCTGCATCAGATCTATCTCTATACCGTTTTTCTCGCCATCGGCATTTTACTGTTAAGTGTATTTATCCCCAGGGGCCTCAGCCCCAGAAACCAGCCTCAGAAGGGATGACAGCTCCGCGCAGACGATGTCTGATCATCTCTCCTTCCGGTTGTGTATCTCAGCAAAATGGAGAGCCAAGCCTTGTAACTATTCACCACTTTTTTATTGCCATCCAAGCGGGGACCAGTATGTCATTGAACTCATTCTCGACGGCCGTCCATGGCCGTCTTCCGAGGGCGGTCGCTGACATCGCCATCCTGGCGATGCTTAACCACTCCCAATCCGTTCAATCACATACTGGTCCCCGCTCTGATGGCTGAACATAAGCTGAATAGTTACCAAGCCTTTAAGTAAACAGGTTTTCATACTGCTGGCGCATGTTTCGCTTCAGTATCTTGCCGGTCGGTGTTTTGGGAAGTTCTTCCACGAATACGATTTTCTTGGGAATCTTGAATGAGGAGAGATTGTTTTTGCAATGGGTCATCATCTCCTCTTCGGAAACGGACTTGCCGGCTTTAAGCTTGATAACCGCTGTTACGGCCTCCACCCATTTCGGATGATTCACACCGACGACAGCGACCTCTTCAACGGCCGGATGCAGGTATACTGCCTCTTCCACTTCCCTGGAAGCAACATTTTCGCCGCCTGTTTTGATCATATCCTTTTTCCGGTCTACCACGTTAATATAGCGATCTTCATCCAGAACGCCCAGATCCCCGGAATGAAACCAGCCGCCTTTCATGGCTGCTTCGGTCTTATCCGGATCCTTGAAATACATGGTCATGGCATGGGGGCCTCTCCCGCAAATCTCTCCGGGTATATCGACATCTGTGATCTCACACCCTTTGTCGTCCTCAATTCTGGATTCCATATTCAAACCCGCCATCCCGGCCGAGCCGATCTTATCCATGGCATCTTCCGCTTTCAGAATGGTGTGATAAGGCGCCAGTTCGGTTTGGCCGTAGTAATTGTAAACGCCGGCGCTGGGGAATTTTTCCAGCAGTTCTTTCAGGATTTCCCGGGGCATAATGGAGGCCCCATAATAGCATTTTGTCAAACTGGAAAGGTCATACGTTGCAAAATCCGGATGTCGTAAAATACCGATCCAGACGGTAGGGGGAGCAAAAAACATCGATGCCTTGTACTCCTGGATGTTTTTAAGCACCTGTCCGATATCCGGCCCCATCAGGATATTGGTGCCACCCAGCCAGAAAATCGGATTCAGGAAAACATCCCTTTGGGCGCAATGATAAATAGGCAGGGCATTGACATTGACATCGCTCGCTTCGTATTTCCCGTCGATGATGCATCCCATGTACTGGGCAATCAAAGACTGGTTGCTGATGATCACCCCCTTGGGCAAGGACTCTGTCCCACTGGTATATGTCATCTGGACCGGGTCCTCGATTCTCAGGATCACATCGGGCTCTGTCACCGGGGATGCCTGATACCAGGTGTCAAAATCCAGAAAGCCCTCCCGGGCCTGTTGCCTGTTCCCCTGGTTGGACCAGATTCGTTTTTTTACCGACGGCATTTTATCCAGCACGTTTTCCACCTGGGGATACAGGGAATCCTCCACCACAAACACTGTGCTCTCCGAATGGTTGATGCAATAGGATATATCCTCGCCCCCCAGCAAATAATTGACTGCCAGGTAAACAGCCCCGATTTTCGCACACCCCATCCATGTCAGGACATGGTGGTGGGTGTTATGTGCGAGAATGGCAACACGGTCGTATTTCTTCACACCAAGATCAGCCAGGGCGTTGGCCACCTGGTTACATTCCTGTTCCAGTTCGGTATAGGTTCTGACGATGTCACCGAAAACCAGGGCCGTTTTATCCGGATAATGATAAGCCGATCTTCGAAGCATATCTGCGATAACCCAGCGGTTAACCGCGTTGTTGCGATTCATGATAAACTCGATGGTTTCCTGACTGATCGTCTGATATTTTTCCCTGTCCCCGGAGGTGAGGGGAAGCATTTCCTTAGCCATGGTTTTTCTCTCCCAATGCGGATTTCAAAGAAGACTCCTTCAGAAATAAACGCTCATATATCCCTAGTGAAAGAACAAAATGATGTCAAGAATTCTCTCGGTTTATCAGGCAGGATTTGGGAGTGACTCCCTGGACCTGCAGGGTCTTCCCCCATGAAAGCGTTCACTGCTGACAAACACGTTACCAGGCAACCTTACAGGAACAATTTCTCTGGGATTGAACTTCAATAGCGTATTTTTAAACAGCCGTTGTCGCTCTAAAGCGCATCGTTGAGGGAAAAATGACCCGGGTCGTAAACATAGTCATATATGACCCATGGATCATATATGACCATGTTTACGACCCGTCGGATCAAGCCGCGGAACCTTGAGGAAGCCAACGCCGAGGGCCCGGATATCATGGTGGCCTTCTTTACAGAAACCGTTTCAATCTCCAGATATTGGGCATGTATATTGCTGCGTATAGGTACTTAGTGTGTGCTAAACAAAAATTCAGACACAGTCCAAAATGTCTGTGCGAATCAATCGAACACACTGGCGTATAAAATACAACGTGGAGACGGAACAGGGCCGATAGGAAAAAGCAGAACCTCAGGCAGGAAGCAGCGCCGGGAGTATCGGACAGTCGGAACTGAACTCGCTTGTTGTGGGAAATGATTCCCCTTGAATCCGTTAACACAGTCCGAAACCGTAACCGTAATCAGTATATGACAGATAATGTTAAGATTGCTTGTCTCTATCCGGGTTTTTCCCAAACACCAAGTTAAGGAGTTAAAATGTCAGTAGATCTCAATCAGGTAGCAGAGGATATGTTCAAGATGGTTAAAAAAGATCAAGGTATGAAGAAATACAAACCTGGTGATCTGTTCAAGGCAATGATAAAGAACTACGAAAGCGAAGGTCTTTCAAAAAAGGATTGCAAAAGCGCCATTCGTATATTGATCGACAGCGAAAGACTGAACTATACCTATTTCAACGGTACTTTTGTTGAAATACCGGGTATTGAAGGAGCGGCAATGGCAGCTGAAGAGGCGTCACACCATAGCTGAAATCGAGTTCTCCCGGTATTTGCGGGAATTGTTGAGTAAAAATAAAGGGGGGGGGGTCGCCCGTTCCGTAAAAGACGCTCCCTTTTTTTGATACATACCAGTCACCCTTCGGGATTTTGACTGTTGTCAATCCAGTATTTCTCATCATTGTCCGGTTAGGTTTTTGCAGTCCGTTCAAGACCATTTGTCAACCGTTCCGTCAAGGGGATACCGATTTAAAACACGCATGAAACCATCCCTGGTGCTCCGGGAAAACGTCCTGTTTTCCAGGGTTTTAAATCG
>JAHJRI010000200.1 GCA_018830885.1 bacterium
ATCCTGTCTGAATAGGCTCCGACAAAGGGAAGGATGAACAATGCGGCGATGTTATCCAGGGTCATGATAAAGCCGGTGAAGCTGGCGCTCAGCCCGTAACCCGTGACCCCCGCAGTGGTGCTGAAATCGGAACGCCCGGCCTGCAAAAAAACCGGTACATAGGCATTATAGATTCCCCAGAGGACGGATACGCCCATAAACCCGAATCCAAGCAACAACACGCGCCAGTAGCTGAACTTCATAGCAGTCTCCATCATCGGAATGTGTAACTATTCACCACTTTTCTATTACCATCCCAGCGGGGACCAGTATGTCATTGAACTCATTCTCGACAGGTGAGAAGCGAGGCTCACAGCTTCGATCATGCCTGTCTCCGAGGGCGGTCGTTGACATTGCCATTCTGGCAATGCTTAACCACTCACAATCCGTTCAATCACATACTGGTCCCCGCTCTGATGACTGAATATAAGCTGAATAGTTACCGGAATGTTTGGTTGCAACCATTTCTTCCGATACCTACAACAAATGGAATATTCCCTACAAGTCAAAACTGGCATTCCCTGAACATCACAATCCTGGGGAGGGGGGGCCAGCCCAATCAAGATCAAGGGCGGCTTTCCGCCCATGGCGACAAAGCCCCTGATGCCGTGGCAGCCGGCGAGGGTTTGCTCTAGCGCGAGACGGCAACCGTCGGACCGAGCGGCAGACTGAAATTGAAGGTCGCCCCTCCCTCAGGGTTGTTCTCCGCCCAGATTCTTCCCCCGTGGGCCTCGATAATCTGCCGGCTGATGGAGAGGCCCAACCCGGTGCCCCCCGCGTTCGATCGGGTACGACTGCTCTGGATGAACTTGTTAAAGATGGTTTCCAGTTCATCTTCCGGAACGCCAACGCCTTCGTCCCGGATGGCGACCTGCAGGGCGGGTGTTACTTTTTTGTCGGTCTGCCGTCTGCCCAGGGGGAGTTTTTCAGTGCCAAAGGCAATGTTGATCGATCGCCCGCTCGGTGTGAATTTAATCGCATTGGATAACAGGTTGTGAAATACCTGCCCGATTTTCGATGCATCACATAGCACCATCGTTGGAAAAGACGGAGTTTCCATCCTGAGGAGAATTGATTTTTCCTGAGCCGCATCTGAAAATTCCTGGATCTGTTTTCCGACCATCAGAGCCAGGTCTGTTTCTGTCATCTGGTAATTCATCAGCCCCGATTCCAGTTTCGGCATATCGAGCAGATCGTTCAGGAGAGACAACAGCCGTCCACCTGAGATTCTGATCTGGTTAAAATAGTGCAGCAGTTTATCCTGGCTGATCTGGTTGATTCTCTCAGCACCGTATTTTGAGAAGCTGAGAATGTGGTGCATGGGCGTCCGCAGTTCATGGGAGATATTGGCCAGGAACTGGTTTTTCAACTGGTTGGCCCGTTCTGCCTCCTCTTTGGCTTTTTTATAGTCGGCAGTCCGTTCTTCGACCTCCTGTTCCAGCTGATCATAGGTCTCCTGCAGCGCTTCTTCCGCCCGTTTTCGTTCTGTAATATCCGCCAGAAAAACCAGCACGGCAGGCAGGCCGTTCCAGGAAATGGAAACCGATTTGATATCGACCCAGCGGATCTTGCCCTCTTTGGTAATTATCCGATGGGAATAGGTCCCTGACACCGGGTCTCCCTTCAACCGCTGCATCCGTTTTGAGGTTACCAGTTCCCTGTCGTCGGGGTGGATCGTCTCCTCGGAGGGCAACCGGCCGAGTTCCTGTGCAGTATATCCAAAGAGCCGGACTGTTTCGGGATTAAAGTAGCGGAACATGTGATCCTGAATGACGCAGATCGCTTCGATGGCATTCTGGACCACGTTGCGATACTTCTCCTCGCTCTCGCGCAGGGCCTCTTCTGCCTGCTTGCGCTGCAGCAGAGACCACATCTCCTGCATCAGCAATGTCAACTGGTGTACATCGGTCTGTTCGTAGTCGTTCTCTTTGTTTCCCACACCGGCCACGGCCACAATCCTGTCACCATCGAAAACCGGTATATTCATGTGGCGAATGATGCGCACGTGCCCTTCCGGGGTGCCCTTCTTCAGAGGATTCGCTGCCAGGAAATCGTTGGTGATGATGGGTTTTCTCTGCCGAATCGCTTCACCCCAGAGTCCGGTGGAACCGACCGGGTAGAGGACGGGCTTTTCCACGATACAACAATCCGCCATGGCGGCTTTCGACCAGCTGTGCATGGTCAGATCGGTCTCCGCGTCGTTCATGAACGCCAGATATCCGATCTCACTGCCGGTCTCCCGGACCGCTTCTTCCAGTACAAAAGTAATGATCTCTGCAGCAGGACGGGAAGCCATTTTCCCAAGGTTGACCAGTGCCCCAAGCCGTGATTCATTCAGGCGAAGCTGATTCTCCATCTGCTTGCGGACCTGATCCGTCTTGAAGACATACAGGGCCATCTCGATGGTCACCATCAAATCTTTTTCCTGAATGGGCTTTAAGACATACCCGAAGGGGATGGTCATTTTCGCTCGATCCAGTCTTTCCTCATCCAGGTACGCGGTTGAAAAAACAACCGGGATGTTGAACCGCGAGCGGATAATGTCCGCAGTTTCAATGCCATCCATGCTGCCCTTGATCCGGATATCCATGAGAACAATATCCGGTTTGTCAGCCTCGGCCTTCTCGATTGCCTGCTCTCCGGAATTGACAATCGAGGTGACTTCATGTCCCAGATTCCTGAGTCGGCTTGCGATCTCCATCGCGATAATGGACTCATCTTCAACAATCAATATTCTGGCTTTTTCCATGGATATACGTCGTCCATCTGCATTTCAGGGTGTGACTTTTGTTTTCTTCCACCGATCTCAAAACCGGTCCTGTCATCCGATAACACCCGTCCAGCCACTCCCAACCGCCGTTATCGGAGCAATACCGTCTGCTCAGTATAACCCTGAAATCTTTTTTTCACAAATCCAATCGGAAAGGGGTGCACCAAAAACATGTGGGGTTGTGATCATAACCGCTTCAAGAGGTTATTTATTCAGAAAAACGCATGCATCCATCCTTGGAACTCCTGGAATCCATCCCTGACTTCCAAGGTTTTCTGAACAAACAACCTCTTTCCGCTTACAGGTACCCACACATATTGGGTGCACCCCGGAAAGATGATGCGTTTTTGACACTATCTGAAAAACGGTCTTTACCAGCCGAACGTTTGTTTTTTTTGCAACTATTTTACTCAGGTTTCGCGACAGACGCCGGTACCTGTATATAATTGAACTCATTCTCGGCGGTCTCCTGCCCGCCTCCGAGGGCGGTCGTTAACAACGCGTTTAACCACTCCCAATCCGTTCAATCACACACAGGTACCTGCTTCTTACGCAGAAATGTGGTGAATCGTCACGCGAGTTATTTGTTTTTTTCTGTGCAGGTTAATCCAGGCAAGTCTGGAGGTACTCTGACATTCTACAGACGACTGTGGTGAGGTCACCATGCGACATAGGTACCGCTGCATGGCAACGATGCGGAATCTTTGAGGTCAAATATCATAGAGGTAATGACACGACTGGCAGCCGGCGGGTGGCTCTGGCATGGCCTTCCTTGCTGCAGCAAGGGCTTCATTGAGTTTGATCAGGGATGGTTCGAAGGATTGACGCCCAAGAACAGCGTTGTAAACCCGTGACCGTCGTTCAAAGTTTTCCCTGACCAACCGGCAGCTGTCTGTATTCCAGATTGCCATCAGGTCCTGTTCCGGGAGACGTCCGTATTGAACCATCGGTATATCGACCTCTTTTCCCAGAAAGGAGCTGGAACCGCCCATGGCCAGGTTGATACAGGGGGAAACCCAGCCGTCATGACCCACAAAAAGAGAGCTCCTGGGGTCCTGGGCACAAACCGGCAATTCATCCGGAACAAAAGAAAAGGCATTGGTCTCGATTCGTTTCTTTCTGGCCAGGTGACGGGCCCTGCCCAGAATCTTCTGGAACCTGCGGATTTCCCTGGTTTCTTTTGATGCAAAAAGACCGTAGTCGCGACCGTGTTCACCTCTGATCACATCGCACTGTTTAAAATTAATCTGATCCACCCCCAATTCTGCAGCCAGCATGACGATTTTTTCAAGCTGGTCAATATTATGTGGCAGCAGCACGAAATTAATCAGTATCCGTGGCTTTTTTCCGGTTCGCAGAGCGGCGACAGCAGCAATATTCCGGCACAGGGCCTCAAAATCGGACCCTTTTCTGATCTGTTCGTAAACATCAGCCGTGGCTCCATCAACGGAAAAGCCGATCCAGTCCACACCTGAATCAATAAATTCAAGACTTCGCTCATGACTGAGAATAATGCCGTTGGTTAAAAAACCGGTGCGACAGCCTGCCTGACTGGCATCCCGAATCCAGGCGGCCAGTTTCGGATGGAGCAGCGGTTCTCCTCCACCCGTAAAATCGACCGAGGCTGTTTCCGGAAGATGAGGCCGAAGCGCCTGCCAGACCTCCTCAGACATGTCACCCGTCATGAGGTGCCGCTTCCTCTCTTCTTTCCAGGGACACATGATACAATTGAGGTTACAGGCGATGGACGTCTCGATCTGCCATAGCTGCCAGCGTCTCTCGTCCGGTGGTTTTTGTCCCTGCCGGTGAGATATGGCGTAATCTCGAAGCCGGGAAAGGCGCCGATCAGAAAGACTCGGCCATATGGTCCCGGTCAGTGCGATCCATTTGGAGTGCAGATCCAGCCAGAAGTCCCCTTCTTTTCCGGACACAGCCGCTACTATTTTTCCGGCTATCTGATCCGGATCAGCACAATTACTGCCACAGGCATACACCCCGCTGCGTTCACTTTCTCGCAAGGCATTGGTGTTAAACGATGTCGCAATGGGTCCGGGGTAGAAGTTAAAAACACGAATACCCGCAGGTGCCACTTCCAGGCGCAATGTTCGGGCCATTGTCGAAAAAGCGGCTTTACTGGCGCCATAGATACCCGTCGTCGGTGTGGGAATAAACCCGGCACAAGAGAGTATATTGATGACCATGCCGGCACCCCTCCGTCTCATTGACGGCATGAGTGCCCTGGCCAACGCGATGGGAGAGAAGGTGTTGATTTCGTATATCTCGCGCATCCG
>JAHJRI010000201.1 GCA_018830885.1 bacterium
CGTTTCTCGAAACCGAGTACGGGAGAAATCATCGTCGTCCCTTCGGGAAAAACCGGAAGAACCATTTGAGCCATCGCTCTCCTTTAATTCGAATTGATACGAACCGATTGCTGTTGACTCAGTATCTTTAGCAAATCCGGCCCTTTCAGGGAATGATGGTTTATAGAGTCTGCCAATAACTGTAAATCCCTTTGTATTGTTTGACCTTTTACCCCTTACCTGGGTAACAAGGGCCACTGTTGCCAGGGGCTAAGCTCAGGAGTTCTGAAGTTCGGTATCTGGGGACTGGTTTGTGGCGCAATCGTCATCATGTTCATTGGCTTTAATCTGGGTGGCTGGTCAACGACGCGCACCACCCGGGATGTGGCCCAGAATGCCGTTATGGAAAGTTATGCAGCAATTTGCGTTGCCCAGTTCATGCAGGAACCCACTGCTGATGAAAAACTCAAGGCATTCTCGGCGTTAAGCGCTTCGCAGCGTTATGGATACATGGAAAAAGGGGGTTGGGATAAAATGCCCGGACAGGAAACGGCTGATGCCGGTGTGAGTCGGGCATGCATCTCAGGGATTGCGATGCTGGTCAAAAATTGATTCTGTTAATTGAGCTCACCCCCACTATCTCTTTCTGTAAATTGGGCAGGACACTGCAGGCCTGGCTGCGATAAGCAAAGAAGGTCTGCTGCTGATCGTCCGGTATGATAGAGAGACGGAACCCTGATACCGGCCATTTGGTTTTGACCGGTAGCGGGCCGTTTTATGCAAGCCTGATCAACGACCCGACAAATCCTGCACAGGAAAACAATCCAGCGTTTTTCTAATTCATACCTTTGACTGTCACAGGAACAGAATTTAACGACGCATTACCGGATACCGGATCGAAAATCTTTTCATCCGTCAGGTCATTCATGCTGACACCGGGATGACAAGCAGCCACAGACAGCCGGACACCGGGCCGATCATGCCCCCAACCGTGCGGAAGGCTGACCACTCCTTTCATGACTTCATCCGTGGCTTTAACCCCGACTTCCACGCTGCCGACCCGCGATGTGATTCTGACCTGCTGCCCGTCCTTTACCGCCAGATCGGCCATGTCATCGGGATGCATGAACAGCTGACAGCGCTCTTTGATTCCTACCAGCCGTTTGGTGTTGTGCAACCAGGAATTGGCGCTGAACAGATGACGCCGGCCGATCAGCAGCAGTGCGTCTTTTCCTTTCCCGGATTGCCGCAGGTCCTGCTCGACACGGCTCAGATCTGACATGATCAGATCCGGCGCACCATTGATCCGCTTATTCTCGGAATACAATCGGTCCGGCAGAGATGGCTGCAGCGGGCCCAGGTCGATACCATGGGGATTCTGCTTGAGCTTTGCCAGTGACATCGCTTCCGGATGGCCGGCATGGGAACTATAGGGACCTGCCTGAAGTCCGAAATCGATCATCTCGTCCGGTGCCATCTCAGGCCGTGGTTTTACACCCAGTTTCACAGCCAGCCGTTTACCCAGCTCACTGTATATTTCCCAGTCATGTAGTGCCCCCCCGGGTTTGGCAAACACGGGTTGATTATAGCGCACGGTGTTACGAATACCCATGACAAAAAAACCAATATCGAAATGGTCATGCTCCAGGGGTGAGGTCGGTGGCAGGATGATATTCGCAAAACGGGTGGTTTCATTGATAAATGGATCCAGCGATACCATAAAGTCCAGACCCGCCAGGGCTTTTTCCAGCAGGCGGCCGTTCGAAGCCGTCAAAACCGGGTTGGCAGCACCGGTAAACAGCGATCGGATCTGACCCTTCCCTGCTGTCAACATCTCTTCAGCCATGGTCACAGCAGGCAACTCACCGCTGAATTCCGGCAGCGCACTGACCCGGCTGCGCCACGCAGCATAGTGTCCGGGTCTCGATCTCGGACCACCGATGGTATCAAAGGCCGGTTTTGTGAACAATGCTCCCCCGACCCTGTCCAGATTGCCGGTCAGAATATTGAGCATCTGGACAGCCCATTGACACAAGGTACCATACAGGTGAACGGAAACCCCCATGCGACCGTAGCAGACACCCCGGTCCGCTTTTGACAGATCCCGGGCCAGTCGTCTGATGGTTGTGGCAGGAATTCCGGTCCAGGTCTCGGCCCTTTCCGGAGTGAAAGGCTTGACCGCCGAGCGCACCGTCTCCAAACCGTCCAGCAGGGCAGACAGATTGCCGGTATCTACCAGGTTTTCAGCAAAGAGGGTCTGGAGCATAGCCAGTAAAAAAGCCGCATCCGATCCCGGAGTGATAAAATGGTGTTCATCTGCAACTTTTGCTGTTTCAGTCAAGCGAGGGTCAATCACGACCAGCTTGCCACCCCTGTTCTGCAAAGACCGGATGCGCTTGCGAATATCCGGAACCGTCATCATACTGCCGTTTGAAGCCAGCGGATTGGCACCGATCATCAGAAAATAGTCGGTCCTGTCAATATCCGCGATGGGAACCAGCAACTGGTGACCATACATGAGGTATCCGACCAGGTGATGGGGCAGTTGGTCCAGGGAGGTCGCCGAAAACCGGCTTCGGGTTTTCAGGTGGCTCAGGAAATGTCCCCCGTGGGTGAGCATACCATAGTTGTGGATACATGGATTGCCCAGATACACCCCCACTGCGTCAGGACCATATTCCTCGCGAATGTTGAAGATCTCCTCCACGGTAATATCCAATGCCTCTTCCCAGTCCAGAGGAATCCACTTGTCCCCCACCCGTTTAACCGGATGCCGAAGCCGGTCCGGATCGTTGTGGATATCCTTTAACGCCAGAGCCTTGGGGCAATAGAAACCACGACTTAGGGGATCTTCTTTGTCTCCTTTGATAGACAGGATTTCAGCTCCCCGACAGCGGATTTCCAGACCGCAGGTCGCTTCACAGAGATGACATGCCCGATAATGAATTTGTTCTGTTTTTTCCATAAATGGTCCCCGCTTCCTGTATTTGTTCCTGTTTACGGTTCTTTAGAAGATGTTCTGTCCCATCAGTCTTTCAGAATTGGAACTGGTTTATCAAGGCATTTGGAAATCTCTGAAAAGCCTTTCGCCGGGAACATTTCAACCCCCCGGGATCAGCTGTGGTGCTGCGCAGAATCCGGGAAATCCGAATCAGATACGGAGAATGCGCCGTTCTCTCTTAAAATTTCGAGGGGTAATTCAGATTTCAGTTACGGAGCTGTTTTTTCAACAGGTGGTATTTTAAAATACTGGAGAGGGCATTCGCTGTCTGCGCCAATTCCCGGTAAACCGGCACATTTGCTTTGAGCAGCGTTTCTTCAAACAACAGACCCTGCTCCTTAATCTCAGGAACCAGCCGTGTGGTTCGCCAGCAAACGGCAAAGGGCTTCCCTTTCAATTCCCTGCGGGCGGAGGTGGCCAGGAAGTTGGCCAGTTCCTGGATGTGCAGACCTTCATCAATATCGTAAATCCAGTCCAGGTGAAGTGAGATAATGATCATATCAAAACACGTTTCTGAGCTGATAATATCCAGGGTTTTGGCCAGCAACCGAAGATCGAGCAGCACAACAAAGGCATCTACGGGATTCTTGATCATGTTGCCGGCTGGGGCAACAAATTGACGCAGTTTATGCTGGGTCGACTCAGGCAGGTCCGGCAGGCTGAGTTCTGCTCGGCTGCAGGCGTCGGCGGCTTCAACGCCGACGCCGCCACCAACCCCAAGCACGGCAACACCAGGCCCCTGCACCGAGACAATATGCTGCAGTGCCAGTACCGTATTGGCCATTTCCTGAAGACTTTGCGCTGGAATCGCACCACTTTGTTTAAAAAAGGCATCCCAGATATGCGTCTGGCCGGCCATGGATCCGGTATGGGATGCCACCGCCCGGGTTCCTGATTCAGTCAGACCCGCTTTGAGGATGACCACCGGTTTGAACTGGTTCACCTCCCTGACGATCTCCAGAAGCCGCCGTCCATCGGCAACGCCTTCCAGGTACATGGCGATGATGTCCGTATCCGGATCTTCGGCCAGGTACCTGAGAAAATCACCGGCATCCAGGGTTAATGCATTTCCATAGCTGACCACCTTGCTGAAGCCAAGTCCGAGCCTGGCGCCGTAATTGGTAAAATCCTGGGCGTGACCTCCGCTTTGGCTGAGAAAGGCCACACGGCCTATAGCGTCAGGTGGCTTGACCCATGTGGCAATCCTCGATTTGGGAACATACAGGCCCATGCAATTGGGACCAATCACCTGCAGGTTATTGTCATCTGCGATTTTTTGGATGTCATTTTGCAGCCGGATACCGGCAGGCTCTCCTGTCTCCTTGAAACCGGCTGTAAAAATATGCACATTGCGATTCCCCGTGCGCGCGCATTCCCGAAGTGCTGCCGGGACTGCTTCGGCGGGAATGGAAAGGATAACCAGATCCACCGGCTCGGGCAGGCTGGAAAGATCGGGATACGCCTTGTTTCCGGCTATTTCCTTTGCTTTTGGATTGATGGGGTACAATCGGCCGGGGTATCCATATGCCAACAGGCAACCGTATATGCCGGGCCAGTTTTTTTTCGGGATTTTACTGGGGACACCGATCACGGCGATTGACTGGGGCTGGAAAAAACAATCAAGATCTGGTTTTTTTAGCATAACAATTCCTTATGTTTATTCATCATCCGGTTTTGATCAGTCTTTAGAACACCGTTTCAATGACCCTGCAGAAAATGGCAGAACGGACGGTCATTCCGGAGATTTCTGTTGCAGGAATATTACAGGCGACTGGCAGGAGATGATCATCCATGACCGGCAGAGGACAATCTGCCTGAAACCAAGGGCCGCTTGCTTACCTGTGAACGGCCTGTCCCGTAACAACTACCTGATTTGATAAATGTGACTATTATTTCAATGCCGTTCACTTAAACACATTTTTCTTGCGAAGCACCAGCGGTTCCGGTTTTACAGAACCTTGGAAGCCAGGGATGGCTTCCCGGAGCTCCAGGAAGGATATATGCGTTTCTTGAAAATCGGAACTGCTGGCACGGAACCATTCGCTTATTTAAAGACGTTGTTTATTGTTTTGAAAGCAAGCGAAAACGTCCATCAAAATAACAATCGTTCCCTGACCCAGACCAAAGGCCCCGGTTTTTTTCAATAAAACAGGGCTGCCCAAAACCACGTGGAGTGAAAATAGCCCTTTAACACCCCTGCTCAAGTGTCCTGGCTGATAAGGACGTCGGCATCAGATCACTGGCTGTCATCCCGCTCTAAATTGCACAATAATTCAGGTTATTAAAAATATAGCGACTTAGGAGGTGAATTATGACAGAAACTTGTGTAAGTTCGATTAAAAGAGCGTCCAACGTACCTTATTAGGATTAATAAACCGTTTTAAACAAATGGGTGTTCTTTGTGAGGTGTCGGCTCCGTTCAATCACATACAGGTCACGACCCTATTAACTCGTAACTATTGCAGAATAGTTACGATATTTTTAACTATTCACCTGTATACGGCCCAAAGGTATTGTGTTTCAAGAAACGCATGAATCCTCCTGGAGCTCCGGGAAGCCA
>JAHJRI010000202.1 GCA_018830885.1 bacterium
CAGCTGATCACAGAAAGCGATGAAAAAATATCAATGTGGCCGCGAAGCGGCACTGCTGACAGATATCCGGCAAATATGCATGCAAAACCAGTTAGTGAGCGCAGCGAACGACAGGCGGAGCCTGGAACGGGTTTGAAGTATTTCCGGATCAATAAAGATGGTGAGCGTAGCGAACACCTCATCTATCTGAGAGATTAGGGGTTGTCAGAACTCATAGGTTCACTTCAAGTAAAGTATTAGCCATAATACAAACAGGAGATCCCCTATGAGCATAACCAAGTTTATCCAACGTTTACTGAGAATAAAAGCATTTTCTGTCAGAAGTTTCGAATTTAAGAACTGGTACAGAGAACTTTGGCTTGAAGTAAAACCATTCAAGAACGGAGCTTTGTGTCCCCACTGCTTGAGACGGGGCCGGATAATACACACCCTGGATGAGCCGAGGGTCTGGCGTGATGTTATGATTTGCAAGAGAAAGGTATATTTTACTTACTGCCCACGGGAGATTGACTGTCCGGTTCATGGTCGTGTTCAGGAAGATATCCCCTGGGCGGCTCCCCATGCTCAAGTGACCTATCGGCTGGAATACGCGGTATTGATTCATTGCACCATCATGACCCAAAAAGCGGCTGGTCAGCTATTGAAGATAGCCGCATCGACGATATCGGACCTTTTGCACCGGATTATCACCCGGGAGAGGAGAGGACATAGGATCAGGAATCTCAAAATGATCGGTATTGATGAAATCTCATACTGCAAGGGACGAAAGTATGCCACTATCGTTTATGACCTTCAAAGATCGTGCGTCGTCTGGATTGGACAGGGTAAAGCCCGCGAGACCATCGACCGTTTCTTTAAAGAAAAACTGAGCCAGTACCAGCGGAATCAGATCGTATCGGGATGCTGCGACATGAGTGAGACATTTATTGGAGCCATCGAGAAATGGTGTCCTAACGCCACGCTGACCCTGGATCGATTCCATATCGTAAAAGCTTTGAACGATGCAGTAGACGAGGTTCGCAAGGAGGAGTGGCGCAAAGCCGATAGACCCGGCAAAAAGGCACTCAAGGGGTTAAGATGGCTGATATACAGACACTCTTCCAATCGCAGCGCAGAGGATACCCGGACCCTCAAGTCTCTTTACATGGGAAACAGGCGAATCCATCGATCCTGGGTTCTCAAAGATGAATTTGAGCAGTTCTGGGAGTTTTCAGATATAAAGTTAGCTGAAGAGTTTCTTGACAGTTGGTGCAAAACGGCCATGAAAAGCCGGTTGGAGTCCATTAAAACGTTTATCAGGACAATTCGAAGGCATAAACATCGTCTGCTGCCGTTTATAGAGAATCGATTAACCAATGCTGCTGCCGAAGGTCTCAACCGGATTATCAAAATCGTTAAAAACAGGCCAGTGGATTTCCGAATTTGGATGCGTTTTCAGACCTCATTTATTTGACTGTGGGAGACCTTAACATTCCGGAGCAGATTCCGGCTAAATTCCGTACCGTATAAAACAGTATCTTAGGCATCAAATACCAAGGCATGCCGAGAGTATGGCCTTTTGGGAAACTCGGATATAGCCAAAAATGTTACTGCGATTCTTTTTATCTCAGTCAGAGTCATCCCCTGCAATTCCTCCTCATCAATTTCTGGAGTTGATAAATCGAGGGACTTGCTTATTGTCTGTATTGTTTTTTCCTGTGCAGCAACGGTTTTTTTAAGGGATTCGATCAATTCTGTTTTATCAGATGCTACGTCCTTTACCGGTTTTACTTTACTCGGTTCTTTCTTTTTAGATACTTTCTGAGCTTTCTTTGCTGGTTTACTGACCTTCACCACCTTATCCAGTTGCTTCTTCTTTGCGGGTTTATCCTCTTTGGGTTCCTGCTCTTTTTTCCATACACTCTTATAGGCGCTGAGGCTGTTTGAGTTGATATCAGGAAATGCAATCTTCAGAGTGTCAAAGGATGCTTCAGTGTTTTTGTCCAGATAATTGCTGACCTGCTGCTGGACGCTTTTATTTCTGGTTGTCTTTTTCGGTTCTGATTTTGTCTTTTTCCTTGCGACAGGTCCGGAAAGTTTTCGCTTAAGTTTATAGAATTCAGCTTTCAGGCTCCCCGGGTTAATTTCAGGTAGTTGGTTTCGCAATTCACCAATTGAGATGTTGGGGTTTTCTTTTAGGATATCTTCTATTTTTTGTCTAATGCTCATTGTTGCTCCTTTGATATTGTTGTGTTTATTATACTCAGACTATAGCAATGCTAGAAGGGATGTCAATAGTGAAGGAATAATTTGGAGATGTCTCTTTACCTGAACTGGAGAGTATTCGGAGACGATTGGTGATAGAGACCCGCTATTTTCTGTTGCTGAATCTGCAAAAATCTTGTCCTTTCCTGAATCCTAATTTGTCCTAAATCGGACTAACTGTAGGGTGTTAAAATGAAACAAAGTGTAATAACGGGAAGATGGAATAGGTGAGGCAAAACTCAGGAAGAATTTTGATATACTTGAATTTACAGGGATAAATTGCAGATGTAACGAATGATACGCCTGAAAATGGGTGTTGAATGGTGGATGTCCTGTGGATTTTTCCCCTTTTCGACAGAAGACTCAGGCTGAAACTTACCAGATCGAAAAAGCATCATAGATTCTTCTCCAAACAGAAAAAGTCGTTGCTACTCTCCGATGAGCTCAAATTGCGGTAAGACAAAACCGGTATTGCTGGTAATTGGTTCCGGTTTTAGTGGTAAGGAAATCATCGGTTCAGGTGGTCAATATCACCGGAATATGCAAACGGTGCTCAAAACACCTTCACAAAGCGGAAAGACCATCCCCGAAAGCAGATGGTTTTTTTATGCCTTCAAATTTTGGAGCAGGGGTGCGGAGAATAAGCCGGTTTTCCGGTCGAATAATCCCGCCGTCTTTGTGCAGTTTTGAGGCCCTGCTCTTCTCCAAACTAAGAAAAGACAAAAGAGTCAAATGATAACAAACACTTCAAGAACTTCCCCAAAAAACAAACCGGTTTACATGATCCCCACCCAGCTTGCTGAAATCTGGGGCGTACCGGTGAGAAAGTTCAACAAGATCCTGATGCAACATGGTTTTCAGGAAAAGACCATTACAGATAAACTGGCTTTCGAGTGGAAGCCGACTGAAAAAGGAAATGTTTTTGCCACTTACGGGGTGTGTGTATCAGGGCCGCCCATAGCGCAATTACTTTGGGACCGGTCGATCCTGGATGACCTGGATGAAAGTGACGAAGATTTCATGGGCAGCGGGACTATCCAGAACCTTCTGAAAGCGATGTCTGCAGATAAAAAACCTTTCAATATCTGCCGGAAATGCTCAAGCATCCACGAAGGTTCTTTGTTCTGCAAGCTCTGTGGAACCCCTGTTGAAACCGTGGTTGTCCCGGTTGAAAACCCGAGATCGAGGACTGCGAAATGAAAACGGTCAAAAGGTTGATCCCTCTCGATGAAGTTGCCTCAATGGCCGATGTAGCCCCTAACGAATTGCTGACGGCAATAAATGACGGGGCGTTGAGTCTTGTCCCGCTGCTGGTCCGGGGAAGGATCTTTTTCAGGCGAAGTAAGTTCTGGACCTGGTTTGGTTCAATTGGCTGGAACGGGGATAATATTTACGAACCGAGCAATATCCCGGCCGTGATTTTTCTATAGGCAGGACCCCCCCGAGAGCTGGGTAGTCAGTGCAGGAGAATGGACACTGGCTCCCGAGGGGGCTGGCTTTGGCGGGGTTGCTACATGAGGTTGTAAGGCAGCTCATCAAACACCATGTCGAGCGGGTGTCTAGTTTCAGGCTGAGCTGGACCTGTTTTCTTTTCAATAACCAGACGCCCCTGGTTCATGTTGGCCCTGGTCGGCAGCTGACTGGTATCAATCCCTGATGTCCGCCTGAAAAATTCGGCCACCTTTGCCGAGTCTTCTTTTGCTTTCGGGTTTACCATCAGCGCAATAATCTCGCCCGGGATATGGACCGGGAACAATTTTTCAAAGCTTTCCCCGATCAGTTCAATTCTCTTCTGCATTCCTACCTGATTGGACTGAGATACTTCAAGCTCAAACTGAATCTGGTTGATTTTTGTCTGGGCTTCAAACAATGCCTGCTGCTGGGTCATCTGCCCGGAATTGGCAACCAGAGATTCCCCGATTGCGTGGGCATCGGTTTCACTGAACCCTTTTGAAATAAGACTTTCACCGATCATCATTCTTTTTTCTTCAGAAATAAAACTTTCCGTCCCCACCAGGTCAAACCCCTGGATAAAATCGGCCCGGGTAAAGGCGTATTCTCCCCCGTCTTTTCCCCCAATCGCCCAACTGAACCCATGGGTCCCGGAATCGTAAAGAGATTCTGCCAGTTTGCCTTTTTCGGAGTCCAAAAACCTTTCTGTATGCTGCAGGTACGGCCATTCAAGCTTGATACCCGTACACACCTGAGCGGGCGGGATTTCATCGGAAAAGAAACCATGCTTGAAAAACGTATGCCCGACATAGCCGTAAAGCTGGTTATACTTCAGACGTTCTTTCGTCTCAATGCTTTTGAGCATGGTTGAGATGTTGTCTTCAGCATATTTCCGGGCGAGGCCTGTCTGCCGGTGCCGATCGGTCAGGTTGATTGTGTCTACCACTGGCTCATGGTTGCTGAATCGGATTTGTCTTTTTGTTCCAAGTTTCATTTTACATACCTCCATGTATGGTAAAATTTATGGGGATTTGGGTTATTCGGGAAAAGCGTCGTCAAATACTTCTTCCAATACCTCTACCGGGTATGTGTTGACTTCCCCGTACATTTGGTCTGTTACTTTTTTGGTTTCTAAATTTACCTCCCGGCAAATCTTGGTGGCTTTTTTGCCGATGGTTATCGCTTCTCTTAACCGAAGTTTTACGTTTCGGATATTTGCCATCCCACGAACAGTCATAAAGCCGATAAATCCTGAATTTTGTTCTAACCGCCCTTCGAGTTGTTTAATCTGGCCGGTGTGTTCGTTGATCTGTTTTTGTTGTTGTTGAATAAGCTTGGCGGATCTTACCAGTAGATCTATTTCGGTTTCAATTGGAAGATTTTTAAGCTGTTTTTCACAGGCAATAAAATATCGACGGGCCTGACTGCCTTTTTCGTTGTTCTCAACCATTGATACTTCTTTTCCCATTTCAGTAGAAAGATGGTATTCAATTGTCGGCTTGGAATCTGAATAAATAAATTTATTTAATTTAACAAAATCAACCCCTTCAATAAAGCCAAATTTTTTAATTCGATTCGTTATCCAATTGCTGAATTGCTGTTTGGACTCCAAAAATTCATGTAGTTTTCTGGCATCTACGGTTTTTACTCCCTCCATTTTCCCGTTTTCAATAGGGATTAATGCTTGAATATCTTTCTCGATAATTTTTATTTCTCCCATTACATCCCTCCGTCTTCTTCGCCCTCTGCCGGCGCTGGTGTTGCATCAATAATGGCGTTAAATTCAGATTCATCAAGTTTCATGATCTTGGAATTAACGAGTTTCATCAAAAGTTTTTTGTCGCCGGTTTCAGCGGCAAGCACAATGTTTGCTACCCGTTCGGCAAGATCCATGCGGAGTAACATATTGTCGAGCTCTGCTTGCTCTTTGGCGACAGAGATCGAGTGGAAATTAAGGATGTGGGGCGGGTCAACATAGACTTTTCCGGTCTGGTAAGTCAGCTCGATCATGTCCAGTTTCATCACAGCCAGACCCATTGCCCGGCGTAACCGTTCAGCATGTAAAGCCTGTATGATGGTAGTCATGGTCGTACTGTCTCGACCTAAAGAAGCGGTGACAGCATCAGCCCATCCGATATTGGTCCGGTCAATCCCTAAGGATCCGCAAAGGATGTTCAGCCAGACCATGATATCTTCCAGTTCCCTGATATTGACATCCGGATCAATCACAGAAAAGTCGACTTTCCCCTGACCCCCGGAGTAGTCATAAGGTAAAACCAGGTTGTTTACCGTATGAGCCAGGTCGTTATTTCTGATCAGGGTTTCATCCCGTTTCTTTTTATTGATCAGCTGCATGACGAGGTTGTTAATCCACTTCATTGCCGCTTCAGGAGCTCCTCCTGTCATCCCCAGGAAAACGGCTCTGTCCCGGATTGACTTATTCACCCGGGAGACCATGACGGATTCTAAAGACCGGATAAAGTTTTTCCAGGCCCAGTAAGACAGGCTGAGCATTGAATCCCCGTAGTAGGTTTCAACGATCTGACTGGGTGGGGTCTGCAGTGTGATATCAAACCGCTCCCAGTTCCGGTTTAATTCCTGCGAAATTTCATACCGGCCAAGTGAATAAACCCTGTTGCCTGGCAGCCGGGCATGGATCATCTCCCAGGGGTTTAACATCTGGAACCCGCCTCGAACCGGTTTTGAATAAAGCGGGCAGATATAACCGCGTGTGCGGCCAAGCTGCTCATAAGCAAAAATATATTCCGGAAGGGTCGATTCATCATCTAAGATACTTTCGATCCGTTTATTATCTTCACTGGCGTACACCCTTAAAAACAGGTCCCCGATTCCGCCGGCGTTTAATCCCCACGAAAAAATATGGTCATCCAGGTTGATCCGGGCGTGGAGGTCTTTTAAAAGCCTTATTTCAGCAGAATTCTCATTAAACCCCGCTTCTGTATTGGGCAGCACTTCAACCGAATGCTGTTTTTCCTCACTGTACGAGAGCGCTGTCCCGGTATGTTGTTTCAAAGCAATCCCGATAACGGGATCTTTCATCATGATACGAAAAATCGGAATCCTTTCCAGTCTGGTGGCCGGGAGTTGAGCCGGCAGGACAGCAACCCCGTTTAGCTTAAAATTCTGGTCAAACTCGGCCGCGAATGTCCCGTAATCGCCCTGGACACCGGTGGCCCCATATCCAGCAATTGCCGCTCGGGGTTGTTTCTCACTTTCTTTTAAGTCCCGGTCTTTTTGAGACTGGGTTTCCCTTGTTAGATCGAAGCTTTTTGAATCAAACCCAACATATTCCATCAGGGCTTGAAATACAGGAAGTTTTTTTTCTCCCTGGATTAACGCCGGGTTGGGGATATCTGGTTGTGCCGGTGCTTTTGTAGCCTGTTCTGACATAAAATCTCCTTATTTTATGTATTTTTAGATCATGATTGCAGAATTTTTATAACCTTGTAAAGCCCGCCCGAGATAACATATCAGATACATCACAAAATAGAATCGTAAATTTATATTGACATAGCGCAACGGTTTTACTACGCTAATGGCGGGTAGATAAAAAAATCAAATGATCTCTATATAGAGAGACTTTATTGAACTGTAATTATGGAGATAATTTTTATGGATTTATTGCAGAAAGCGAGGGACCTGCGGTACCAATACCTCCTGTCTAATCGGGAGATGGCCAGGATGACAGCCAGTTGCCCAGGGGGCGGTATTTCCGAGGCGACGGTCAGAAAGTGGTTTTCGGGCAAGAACCCGCAACTCCCAAGATTGGAATATTTAACCGCGGTTGAAAAGCAATTAAAAAGATCCGGCAGGCGCGAAGCTTCCCCGCTTAACCGGCTATGGTTTACAATGTCTGAATTCCAGTTATCCAAGCAGGAGATCGCTGCATTTTTCAAGATTGAACTCTATGAGGTTGACCGGTGGTTCAAGACAGATGATCCGGCGGCCCCAACCATGGAACAGCTAAAAACCTTGCGAGAGGAATTATGCTCAAGAAAAAGGAAGTGAAAACCAGGGATTTAAGGGCGGCGCTCCGGTCTCAGGTTGGGTTTACGCCAACGGGAGAGGTTATGTTCATTAAACCCGAAAGCAAGGCAAAACTGTTTTTTAAACGCTTTGCAAGGAAAAAGGATGGCGACAATTAAAGAACAGGTTGTCCAGGCAGGCAGTGATTTTAAACCGGTTCCGGGGGTGATCTTTTCGGGGGTCTTAAATGAGGTGTATCACTCAGAAAGGATGATCTTATCGAGCTCCGGGCTGAAAAAGATATCCAATGAGACTATTTTTCATTACCTGGACGACCCGGGGCTTGAAACGAAAGCAATGTCGCTGGGGGATTATTACCACGGAGCACTCGATTGTAACATTTCCGGAACAGATATCAACGATCATGTCTGCGTTGTCCCGGACTATCCGAAATCGGCGGTAAAACCGATAGTCCAGTTCTTGGTTGATTATTCTCCTGATGATCCGGACCGCATTAAGCTGATGCAGAAACCCATCAAAGAGCTGAAGGAAGCGGCAGCCGAGCTGGAGAAAAAGCTGGCGAAAGGCCGGAAGGTCGTATCTCAGTCTCAGTTTGAACGGGCTCAGGGGATGGCTAAGGCCCTCAGGGAACACCCGAAAGTCGGAAAGCTTTTCAACATGCGGGGGATCCCGGAGTTAAGCTTCTATCAGAAAATCCCGATCAATATCGACGGTGAGATCGTTTGGGTCATGGTCCGGGTCAGACCTGACCTATTGATTGAGTCTGAGACAGAAATCTGGATAATCGATTGGAAGTCCATTGGCAAGGTTGCAACCCGTCACAATATCATCGAAACGATGAAAATGCTGCGGTATGATATGTCTGGCGGATTGTACCGGGAGGTAGTATCCCTGTTCACCGATAAGATCGTTAAGTTCTTCCTGGTTTTCGCTGAATCATTTCGCCCTGCGAAAGAAAAAGTGGTGATGCTGGAAATGCTTGATTCTGATCTGACAAAGGGGATGACCAGTTGCCGGATCGCGCTTGAAAAGTTTGCCCGCTGGCAGTTGAAAAAAGGCTGGTCGGGTCATGAATGTGATAACAATCTGGGTTATCATACTGATTTTAAAATGTGGGAATAGGAGAAAAAAGATGAGTGAACAATCAGAAAACCAACTGGTGCTGTTTAACAAAAACCCGATGCTGATGCTGTCTGAACTGGATAACATCAAGTTGCTGCCTGAAGCGGTCCAGGAAAAGTTTGCCATGATGGCTTACACCAAAATACAGCAAGCGTTTGACTGGGAAATGGCGGTTAAGATTTCATCATCGAACCTGGTGCCGAAAAACTACATTGGTAATCCAGCCAATACCTTTTTGGCGATTCAAACAGGTCGGGCGTTGGGACTGAATGAATTTCAGTCGGTGCAGCACCTTTACACGATTAACGGGAAAACCGGGGTTTACGGCGATATGATGCTGGCGCTGGCCAAAAAGGACCCAAAGTATCTTGATGTCATTGAAACCCAAGGCCCGCTGGTAGATGCCGGCGGCAAACATGGCAAGCTTCCGGATTGGGCGAAGTGCGTCGCCAAATGCAAGGGACAGGCTGACAGGGAATATACATTCACCCTGGACATGGCAAGAAAGAACAAAAATTTTAATAATGAATACACCCCCTGGATGACGGGCAATGCGGCCAGAATGATGCAGTTCAGGGCTCGGTCGTTCGCGTTGCGGGATGCTTTCCCGGATACGCTGGCCGGTGTTTACGATGAATACGAAATCCAGGAAGTTCGGGATATTACAGAAGAGGTCAACCGGGAGACTGCTGCCTCTGGTCTTGATGCGATGGAAAAAGAGATCCAAGGGGAACCCTCCGGGGCGGATGTGGTTATTGATGAAAAACCTGAAGAAACCCCGGGACCATGGGCGCTGAAACTGGCGGAAATCGTTGACAAACCTGAGTATTATGCTATAATTCAGAAGGTAATAAAATCAAAAACAATCAAGGCTGCTGATGTCCGTTCCAGAGATGAAAAAAGGGCCAAAGATGTTTTTGAGATAATTACAGAGGCAAAAGCTGAAGCTGAGAAGATCGAAGCTAAGAAGACAGAACGTGCTGTCCCACCCGAAACCGCCACACAGACCCCGCCATCTGCCGCAGACGCAACGGATGAAAGCCGGGATTCAGATGAAGACCTGAGCCCGGAAGATGTTATCAGAAATGATATCAAACGGTTAATAGAGCTGGGAGCGGTAAAACAGGCAACCCTCTACCAAAATAATTTCGATAAGATTGAAGTCGGTGATGGCTACATGAAACAGTTGGAACAGCTTTCAATCCAGTTGAGAAAGGAAGTCAACAAGACTGAAAAGAAGTGATTTTCCCGGGACATACAACGGCGGAGCCCAGGCGCTTCGCCTTTTTAAAACGATTGATAAGGAGAATAGCAATGGATAACACGGCTGAAAAACCGCAGCAGAACTACTGGGAAGCCCCTGAATTCAAAGTGGCGAGTCTGGCTATCAGAGATTTCAAAGGGATAGAAATATTTGAATATAAATTTAATGAGTCGGGCAAGCTGGTTGTCTGTGGAGATCATGGCTCGGCTAAAACGTCCGTGATCGATGCCGCCCGCTGTCTGTTTTACGGACAAAGAGCGTTCAGCCAGATTGATGAACCGGTCAGACAAGGGCAGAAGCGGCTGAGAATTGAAGCGGTCATTGAGGGGACCGGGAAGCTGAACGGCTTTGAGATCGGGAACCGGCTGCGAGTGACGTTGACAAAATCCAGGGCCGGGAGTCCCCAATACAAAATTGAGGACCTGGATAATGACGGGGCTGTCCAGAAAAACCCGAAAGCGATCCTGGACGAACTGAGAGCGATGTGGCTTGACCCCTATGAATTTTTGAATCTGCTGTATGAGAAAAAGACCACTGCACTGGGAGCCAAAAAACAGGCTGAATATGTTTGCCAGTCGGCCGGCCTGGACCTGACTCCCTTCACCCTGCGGGCTGAAGAGCTGGCGGAACAGTACACGATTGAAAACTCCCAGGTAACCCGCACAAACGGGGTACTGGCTGACCTGGATGTCCCACAGGATGACTGGCCGGCTGAAAGGCTGGACCCTGAATCAATCCGGCAGGAGATTGAGCGGCTGAATAACCATGTCCGCCTGAATGAAAAAAAGCAGCAGACCATTGTTACCGCCCAGGCGGCCGTGACTTCGCGGATTGATTCAGTTCAGGTGATCAAAGAGAACTTGGAAAGGCTGACCCAGGAACATCTGAAACAAACTGAAGCACACCAGGCAGCCCAGGAAAAATACAGCGCTCATTGTCAAGCGGCCGACAAATTTAAGAATGAAAACCCGCCCAAAGAATGGCCCGGCACCCAGGACATTGACGAAAAGATCAGGGTCCTGATGGAAGAGCAAAAGAGAAAGCTGGTTTTTGAGGCTGAAGAACGGGCGGTTAAAGAAAAACTGGTTGAAATGAACAATGCCGGGGAGCTGGTTAAGAAGGATGCCGCCGCCGCACTGGAAAAGCTGACTGACAAGCAGACTGAGATTGTTAGTGTCATGGAGCAGATTAATATCGGAGACCTGCAGATCGAACAGTTGAAAACCGAGCTGGAAAAAATTGAAACCGTAAACCAGCCGGAGCCATGGCGGGGAGAAAGGGACCCGGACGGCAAGATGTTTCCAGGGGTGTATCTCACCGCTAAAATGAGATCAGTTACGAAAAACAATGAGTTTGTCACCAGCAGGGAGAAGTATCTCCAGGCCCAGGCTGAAAGAGACCTGGCTGTCACCGCGCTGGAAAAAGTCAAGCAGGCTCAAAAACAGAATGAAGTAGAAAAGATGAAAAAGATTGCTGATACCGATTTGAAAGTCCGGTACCTGACGGTCGATGAAAACCGGCTGTATGTCGAGCTCCCCGGGAAACCGAAAGTCTCTCTGAACGATCTGAACCATGCCGCTCAAATCGGGATCTGCACTGAAATCCTGATGGCAAACAGCAAGAGCCCACTTAAACTGGTTGTGATTAAAGAAGGGTACGGCTGTCTTCCCGAAGCGCAACGGGCAATCTTTGACGCTGCTTTCCGCTGGGGGTTCAACGTGATTCTGGAAACATTCGTTTATACCGATGACGGGGATGTTGTTTACATGCAAGACGGCCATATGGTCGACGCGGAACAGGCATTGAAAAGGATCGAAACCCCGGGCAAAAACAAGGATGAAACCGTAATCGGGTGGGACCTGGCATCCGGGCCCGATCAAACCGTATCAATTAACTCAAACATGGATCTGGGATGATTATACCACGCGATTATCAGATAGAGTCGGTTGCGGCCGTCGAGAAGTATTTTATTGAAACAACAAAGGGAAACCCTTGTATTTGCATACCAACCGGCGGGGGGAAATCCCCTGTCGCTGCCATGTTGATTAAGCGGTTTTCCGGGGAATATGGTCTGCGGGTCGTTGTCGTTACCCACGTTAAAGAGTTGGTCATGCAGAACTATGACAAAGCGGTGGACTTCTGGCCGGAGGGGAGAAAGGAATTCGGGGTTTATTCTGCAGGGCTGCGCTGCCGGGATACTGATGAAAAAGTGATATTCGGTGGTATCCAGAGTCTATATGACAAAGCTGAAGAACTCGGGAAAGTAAACCTCTTGATTATCGACGAGGCCCACCGGATCCCCTTAACCGGGACCGGGCAGTACCGGACCCTGATCGCTGACCTGCTCAAAATCAATCCCAAAATGAGGGTCGTAGGACTGACAGCGACCCCTTATCGCCTTGATTCTGGCGCCGTTTGCGGCTGGACTGAACATCATATCATGAATGAAATCATTTATGACGTTCCGGTCAAAGAGTTGATCGCCCGGGGATACCTGACAAAGCCTGTTTCTCAACCGGCGACAAAAGCTGATGTTTCGGCTGTTCCGGTAGCTTACAAAGGAGATTATCTTCAAGAAGCCCTGGAGGCAGCCGTCAGCGATCTGGCATTGGTCAAAATCCAGGTGAATGATTTGGTCCGGCTGGGGGAAAACCGGATTCGTTGGGCGGTCTTCTGCGTCGGAATAAAACACGCTGAAGCCGTCACAATGCAATTGCGGGGTCGAGGGGTTGCTACCGCATTGCTTCACAGTAAGATCGGTTCTCAGGAGCGTGACGAGATCGTTGCCGGATATCACGCCGGGAAGTACCGGGCGCTGGTCAATGTCAATATAGCCAGCGAGGGGTTTGACAACGATCAGATCGACCTGATTGCGTTGATGCGACCCACGATGTCGGCCGGTCTCTATTATCAGCAGTGCGGGAGAGGGCTCCGGGTTGAAAAGGTGAAGTGTCAATGTGGTAAAGTCAGTGTCGAAATGGAACCGGTTTGCTCTGGGTGCGGGTCCGCAATTACTCGAGTAAAACAAGATGTCCGGGTCCTGGATTTTGCCGGCAACATCGGGGAACATGGGGCCATTGATAAGATCAGCGCGGGAACAAGCTATATCGATGAAGGGGAAGAGAAGCGGACATACAGAATGTGCCCGGAGTGCGATCAGGAAAACCATATCCGCTTCAAAGTCTGCCAGTATTGCGGGTATGAGTTCCCGAAAAGGGACCGGGAAAACACTGCTAACCCCTTGGCTAACCTGGACCATCCTGTTATCTCTCAACCGCATGAGCACGATGTTGAGAGAACCTCATACTCAGCGCTGGGAGAAAAGCTGGTTGTCCATTACTGGTGCGGTGGGATCAAGTTTACTGAGACTTTCGATAAAAAAGACATGTTCCAACTTCAGAACTCCTGAATTGGAGGACTTTGATTTGATACCAATTCGAAGTTCAGCTTAAAATTTGTCCCCGGATAGATCGTCTCCGTTTCGTTCAAACGGTCACACAACAATTGAACGGCACGATCAGCTTGCGGATTTGCCA